>JAGQSE010000118.1:1279-7149 GCA_020439725.1 Acidobacteriota bacterium | reverse complement strand
CAGCTCCAGCTGCAGAAGGTCGAGCGTGAGGAGCTGTCGGCGGGGGACGTGGGCTATGTCATCGCGGGCATCAAGACGGTGCGCGACATCGCCATCGGCGACACCATCACCACCGTTTCCCGCCCCGCCTCGACGCCGCTCCCCGGCTACAAGGAGGCCAAGCCCGTCGTCTTCGCCTCGATCTATCCGATGTCCACCGACGAGTACGAGGATCTGAGCCGCGCCCTCGAGAAGCTGGTCTTGAACGACGCCGCCCTGACCTATGAGAAGGACTCCTCGGCGGCTCTCGGCTTCGGCTTCCGCTGCGGCTTCCTCGGTCTGCTCCACCTCGAAGTGGTGCAGGAGCGGCTGCAGCGCGAGTACGACCTGTCGCTCCTGCTGTCGGCACCGACGGTGCGCTATCGGCTCGAGCTCAAGAACGGCGACAAGATCACCGTCGACAACCCGAGCCTCTTCCCCGACCCGGGGAGCATCGAGACCGCGTCCGAGCCCTATCTCAAGGCGTCGGTGATGATGCCCGAGCGCTATGTGGGACCGGTGATGGAGCTGTGCCGTGAGCGCCGCGCCGAGAACACGACCTTCAACTACTTGAGCGTCGGTCGGGTCGAGCTCACCTCGGAGATGCCCCTCGCCGAGGTGATCTTCGACTTCTACGACCGCCTCAAGTCGGTGACCCAGGGCTACGGCTCCTTCGACTACGAGCTTCTCGACTACCGCGAGACCGACCTGGTCAAGGTCGACATCCTGGTCAACGGCGAGCGGGTCGACGCGTTGTCGCAGCTGGTCCACCGCGAGAAGGCCCGGCCCCGCGCCCTGCACTATTGCGAGCGGCTGGCGGACACCATTCCGCGGCAGCAGTTCAAGATCGCGATCCAGGGCACCATCGGCGGCACGGTCATCGCCCGCACCACGATCAACGCCTTCCGCAAGGACGTCACCGCCAAGTGTTACGGCGGTGACATCAGCCGCAAGCGCAAGCTCCTCGAGAAGCAGAAGGAGGGCAAGAAGCGCATGAAGATGGTGGGCGCGGTCGAGATCCCCCAGAGCGCCTTCGTCGCCGTCCTCAAGACCGACGTCGGGTCCTGACGGAGGCCGGTCCTTGCCTGAGGCGCCGCGTCACGACGGCCCCGGCCTGTATCTCCACGTCCCCTTCTGCTCGGCGATCTGCCCCTACTGCGACTTCTCGGTCCTGACCGGCGGCGAGACCGCCCACCGCCGCTTCGTCGACACTCTCCTCGCCGAGGCGGAGCTGTGGCGGGAGGACGCGCATCGCCTCGCCCCGGGAAGGTTCGACACGCTCTATCTGGGGGGCGGGACGCCCTCGGCGCTGGCACCGGCGGAGCTCGCGCGGCTCCTGGACGGCGTCGCGGCGCGCCTGCCCCTCCGCTCCGACGTCTGGATCTTTCTCGAGGCCAATCCGGAGGACGTCGATCGCCGGAGTCTCGACGCCTGGCGCGACCTCGGCGTGCGCACGCTGTCGCTCGGTGTCCAGAGCTTCGATCCGGCCTCGCTGGCCTTTCTCGGCCGACGTCACGATCCGGCGACGGCGCGGCGGAGCGTTGGGGAGGCCCTGGCGACGGGTTTCCACACCGTCTCCGTCGACCTGATCTTCGGCCTGCCGCGGCAGGGCTCCGCGAGCTGGGGCCGCGACCTCGATACCTTGGTCGAGCTCTCCCCCCAGCACCTGTCGTGCTACCAGCTGACCATCCACGAGGGCACGCCCTTTGGCTTTCGCGCGCGCCGCGGCGAGCTTGCCGAGCTGGCGGAGGACGCTCAGGGGGAGCTCTACGCCCAGGCTCATGAGGTCCTGGCGGCGGCGGGCTGGTCCGCCTACGAAGTCTCGAGCTTCGCCCGCTCGCCGGAGCACCATAGCCGCCACAACCGCAAGTACTGGCGGCACGTGCCCTATCTCGGGCTGGGGCCGTCGGCCCACTCCTTCGAGCTCGGGGCGCCCGGCCGCGCCCGCCGCTGGTGGAACGAGCGCAAGCTCGGAGCCTGGACGCGCCGGGTCGAGGCCCGCGACAAGCCACTGGCGGGGGAGGAGGGGCTGGCCGCCGAACAGCTGGCTCTCGAGGCGGTCTTCCTCGGGCTGCGCACCGCCGCCGGTCTCGATCTCGAGGCGGTGCGGCGGCGCTGGGGCGTCGATCTCGCGGCGCTCAACCGCGAGCGCTTCGCGGCGTGGGTGGAGGCGGGATTCGTCGACCGGGCTGGCGGGGTGCTCCGTCCGACACCGCGGGGCCTGGCGGTCGCGGACGGCCTGGCGGCCTCGGTCGAGCTCGGTGGCAGCGACGTCAGTCGATGACGTCCATCTCGCCGCGAGCGATGCGGAGGGCGGCAACGAGGGTGTTCTCGAGCTTGCCCTGGAGCCGGACCAGCGACAGCTCGTCCCCTTCGATGGCCACCACCAGCAGACTCTTGAGGTGCGACCCGCGCAGGCGGTAGACCACCCACGCCTGCGAGTCGTCGTTGCGGACCCGCGCCAGCGTCTGCCAGCCCTCGCGCTGGAGCGAGCGTTCGAGCTCGTCGGCCTCAGCCAGGTCTGGCCGCAGACCGGAGATGCGGTAGTTGCCCGCCTCGACCCGGTGCAGCCCCGCGAACGCCTTGAAGGTCCCCGGTGGCGGTCCGTCGTAGACGTGGGTGGTGGTCGTGGTGATCGTCTCTCCGTCGGGGCCGGTGGTCTCGATCGGCGGTCCGAGGTCAGACTCGGCGGGCTGGGCTCCGGCCTCGGCTCCGGTCTCCACGCCGGCTTCGCCGGCCTCGTCGTGACTTTCCGCGTCGTGACTCTTCGCGTCGAGGCTTTCCGCCTCTTGACTCTCAGACCGGCTCCCCGCCCAGCGGATGACGTGGAGCGACAGTCGCCCGAGCTTGACACCGCCCTCGCGCTCGAAGCGGGTGCCCGGCATCGAGCGCTCGAGCCCCTGCGCCACCTGGTGGATCTGTGGCGTCGAGGTGAGGCAGCCGGTGGTCAGCAGCGCGGCGGTGGCGAGGGCGGCGTAGAGCGCGTGACCGCTCCGTCGCCCGCGGGTCACGGCGCGTCTCCTGGGTCCTCGGTCTCGGCTTTGCTCTTGGCATCGTCGGGGGCCTTGGCATCGTCCGAGGCCTCATCGCCCGATCCGCCGCCGGTCCTGCCCAGCGCGGAGAGAGGTCCCAGGTCGAGCTGGCGGGCCAGCCTGCCGAGACGGGCCGGATCGAAGTTGCCGACGATGTTGATGAAACCCACCGATTTGCCCGGCTCGGCGAAGAGCGCCGTCAGTCCGGCGACGGCGTCGCCCGAGGTGCGGACCAGGATGTGGACCTGCTCCTCGTCGTCCCGCACCCGCACCACCGACTGCCAGCCCTTCTTTGCCAGCCCGTCGGACAGCGCACGGATCCGCCCGCCCACCGAGGCCGCGGAGCCCTCGCCCAGGTCGTAGATCTCGACGTGGATCGAGCGCAGACCCGCCAGCAGCTGGGCGAAGTCACCGTCCTCGTCGCGCATCGACTCGGAGACCAGCGCGAGCAGCGGCCCGTCGAGGTTGACCTCCACCGTCGGGTCGCCGTGACCGACCACGGGCGCCAGATCGAGAGTGACATAGCCGGGGTCCTGGGCAAGGGGAAGCGGCGCCGCGCGGGCCTGGGCCAGAGCCGGGTCGGGAGCGGACATGGCAGCGACCAGGACGGCGAGCACCAGGGCCGGCCCGAAAGACCGGCGGCGGGGGACCGTAGGAAGGGGAAGGATGTTCATGGGACCTCCTCGAGAGGCTCGCGTCTCTCGTTCGTCGTGAACTCGTCGTGATGTCGTCGGCAGCTCATAGCTGGCGGTCCAGATGCTCGAGGACCGTTCCCGGCGCCTCGGCGACATGGGGGCCGAGGGCGCGGTCGCGGAGGATGCGCGCGGCGCGCCGGTTGACGTCGTCGAGGGCGGTCAGGGCGATGCGGAGCTCGGCTCTGGCCTGCCGCACCTCCTGGGCGGAAGGCCTGCCAGCGGTCGTGGCCGGGACGGGTGCCTCGACCGATGGGGGCACGGCCTCCGGCTGCAGGGACTCCGGATGCAGGGGTTCTGGACGCAGGTGCCCGGGCGCCACGGCCGGGGCCGGCTGCGTGGCCACTCGGTCCGCCGGATCCGGCCCATCGCTCGGGAGCCGCCACAGGAGTCCGGCCACCAGCCCTACGCTGGCCGCCAGGGCAGCGGCACGGAGCAGAGTGCTCCAGGCGAGGCGCCGTTGGGGAGGCGATAGTGCCAGAGAGGACGCCCCGGCCGCGGGGTGTGCGTCGGCCCGGGCCGGGGCCCAGCCGGTGAGCCCCGGCTGGGTCGGCGTGGCCCTCGGGGCCCTCGCCGGTGCCTGGCTGGTGTTCCGCAGGACGTCCTCGAGCACCTGGGGCGGACAGGTGTGCTCGGGCAGCGCTCGTAGCCCGTGCTGGACGCGCTCGGCCCAGGCGAGCTCGGCGGCGCACGCGGTGCAGGTGCTCAGGTGGCGCTTGAGCCGAGCCGCTTCGAACTCGCTCAGGTCGCCGTCGAGGTAGGCCTCGAGCCGCTCGTCGGCCTCGTCACAGGTGAAGATGGTCGTTCTCGCCATAGCCGTAATCCTCACGCAGTCGCTGCCGCAGGATCCGTCGCCCACGATGGATGTGGGTGCGCACGGTGTTGAGCGGCAGGTCGAGACAGCTGCTGATCTCCTCGTACTTGAGCTCCTCGATCTCGCGCAGCACGACCGCCGTGCGATAGGGCTCGGGAAGCTCCGCCAGGGTGCTCTCGAGATGGCGGCGGAAACCGGCCGCGGCAGCGCTTTGGGCGGGGCCCGGCTGCTGTCCCACGGCGCGTTCCTCGGCGCTGGGATCGATGTGCTCGGTGACCATCGACCGATACGCCTTGCGCTGGCGGATGCGGTCGATGCTGGCGTTCCGGGTCACCTTGCGCAACCAGGCCGGCGCGATCTCGAGATCGAGCTCGGACCAGTGCTGCCACAGCTTGAGCAAGACTTCCTGGGTGACGTCGGCCGCGTCCTCCGCGTTGCCCAGGAGATAGCGGGCGAGCGAGAAGATGCGGTGCTGCTGCTCGCTCGCCAGCTGGTGGAAGCTCTCGTCCATCTCGACGCTACCAACGAATGCCGTCGAATGATGGTTTCACCGGCTCCGAGGCCCTCGAGACGGAGATTGCGGCGAGGATCGTTTCATGCTTTAATCGCATAAATTTCTTGGAGATTTGCCATGGACCCCCTGCGCTCGACGTCCCTGCTGCCGCTGCTCCTGATCTGCGTGGTGCCCGGTGTCGGTCTCTCGCCCGCCGTCGCGGCACCACCGCCGGTGGCTCTCGAAGTCGTCGCCACCGGCCTCGACTTTCCGGTGGCCGTGACCCACGCGGCGGACGACCGGGTGTTCGTCACGCTCAAGGGCGGCCAGGTACTGATCCTCGAGGGGGGAGTGGTCCTGCCCGAGCCGTTCCTCGACCTCGGCGACCAGGTCAGCACCAAGCCCGCCGACGGCCTCCTGAGCATCGTCTTCCACCCGCACTACGCCGCCAACGGCTTCTTCTTCGTTCAGTACGTCGAGCCCTCCGGCGACACGGTCATCGCCAGATATCACGTCTCGGAGGACCCGAACCTTAGCGACCCCGACAGCGCCGCCGTCCTGCTGCGCTTCTCGAAACCCATCCCGTCGCACCACGGCGGCTTCTTGCGTTTCGGACCCGACGGCTATCTATGGGCCGCCACCGGCGACAGCGGCGGCGCCGACGACCCCTTCTGCCGCGCGCAGGCCGACGACAGCCTGCTCGGCAAGGTCCTACGCCTCGACGTCGACCACAACGTCGACCAGCCGCCCTATTACGCGGTCCCGCTGGACAACCCATTCGTCGGTCCCGGCGCGCCTCTCGACGAGATCTGGGCCAAGGG
>JAGQSE010000118.1:0-1203 GCA_020439725.1 Acidobacteriota bacterium | reverse complement strand
CGCGAGGAGATCGATTTCGAGCCCGCCGGCAGCCCCGGCGGCCGCAACTATGGCTGGAAGCGGGTCGAGGGCACGGTCTGCCGCGACCAGACCGACGGCTGCGAGACCCCGCCGCCACCCTGCGACTCGCCCGAGTACACGCCGCCCCTGGTCGATTTCTCGAGCACCGGCGCCGATTGCGCGGTCACCGGCGGCTTCGTCTATCGTGGTTCGGCGCTCCCCGAGCTCTATGGTTTCTATGTCTTTGGCGACTTCTGCAGCGGCAACGTCCGCCGCGTTGTCTTCGAGCAAGGCCAGCCGGTCCTCGAGCCCCTCGGCCCCGAGCTCCCCGGCCTGGTCAGCTTTGGCGAGGACCCCGACGGCGAGCTCTACCTGGTCGCCCAGGACACGGTCTACCGGCTGGTGCCCCGCGGCTTCCAGTCGGGCCCCTGCGTCGCCGACGGCGTTACGCTCTGCCTCCAGGACGGCCGTTTCCGCGTGCAGACCGACTGGACCACCCCCCAAGGCGCCTCCGGCCAGGGCCAGGCGGTGCCTCTGACCGACGACTCGGGCTACTTCTGGTTCTTCAACCCGGCCAACGTCGAGGTCCTGACCAAGGTCCTCCGCGCGTGCGTCGACCCCTACAACCGCTACTGGGTCTTCGCTGCCGGCCTCACCGACGTCGAGGTCCGCCTGGTTGTCTACGACACCATCGCCGGCGAGCCCAAGGTCTACACGAATGCTCTGCGCACACCCTTCCAGCCGGTGCAGGATACGCAGGCGTTTGATACGTGTCCGTGAGGGGTTGTTGGGTTTGTAGCGGCCGGGCCCTCACCACGGATGCTCTTCCCCCTCCCAGGTGAGGAACTTCCCGCTGTCCTCGAGCCCCGCGGTCGCCGCGACCCGGAGGATTCCGCGGACCGCGTCCTCGACGGCGAGGGGAGCGCGGCGGCCGCCCATGTCGGTCTGGACCCAGCCGGGGTGGATGGCGAGCACGGTGATCCCGAAGCGGCGGAGGTCGTGGGCGAGGGTGCGGCTCAGCATGTTGAGCGCGGCCTTGGTGGCGCAGTAGCTGTACAGACCGCCGCTCTGCTTGTGGTCGAGCGAGCCGAGCTGAGACGAAATGTCGAGGATCTTGGGCTCGGCGCCCTGCTTGAGGAGCGGCAGGAGCTCGCGCACCACGAGCATCGGTCCGACGCAGTTGACGCGGAAGGTGTCGAGCAT
>JAGQSE010000117.1 GCA_020439725.1 Acidobacteriota bacterium | reverse complement strand
TCAGCGCGGCGAAGCTCGCCACCGTTGCCTTCGTCGCCCGCGGCAGCCGCACCGCCAACCGGCTTCCCCGGCTTCCCGGCTCGAGGTGCGCGGCGTAGAGGAAGACCGGATGGAGCGAGAACGCCGAGATCAACGCCAGCACCGTGCCCACGGCGCCGGAGAGACCGAGCTCGCGCATCGGCCGCGCGCTGGTGAAGAGCAGGCTCGAGAACCCGAGCAGGGTCGTCGCCATGCACCAGAACGAGGCCGGGAACGTCTCGCGCACCGCCCGGCGGACGGCTTCGTCGCCGACACCGCCGGCGCGCCGGAAGGCCGCGGTGAGAAAGATCCCGTGGGACAGTGTCAGGACGAAGACGATGGTCGCCAGGTTGGCGGTCAGAAGGCCGATGGGGACCCCCAGCAGACGGAGCGCGGCGAGGCTGGCGGCACAGGTCAGAGCACAGGTGGCGAGGGTGCCTCCGACCACCGGCCAGGAGCGGAAGACCAGCGCCACCGCCAGCCCGAAAAGCAGCAGCGAGGCCAGGCTGAACGTCTTGAGGTCACCCAAGAGCCGCCGGCGCACGTGCTCGACGACATAGGGCACGCCCGAGACCTCGAGACGCCGAATCGCCGAATCGGGACCCCAAAACCGTGTCACGAGAGCCTCGACGGAGGTGACGATTTCGCCGGCAGACGGGCTCGCAGGGGTCTCGGGGCCGACTTTTTTTGCAGAGATTTCTTCGACCGCGGAAGGCTCGCCGAGCTCCGCGATGAGTAGGCTTCCTGCGGCTTTTTCGCCGCCGGGAAGGAGCAATCGGCGCCACAGCGGGCTCGATTCCACCGCCGAGGGGCTTGACGGACCGCTGGTAAGACTGTAAACCCGCTTCACGCCGAGCGTGCTTTCGAGCGCCTCGGTGAGGGCGCCGACGGCCTCCACGTAGGCTTCGTCCCCCGGATCCCCGGCCGCCTGCAACAGGATTTGCGGCCGTGACGGGAAGAGAGCGTCGACCGCTGCCGAGCTCTGCATCTGCGGATCGTCGGTAGCGAAGAAGAAGTCCGCCTCCACCCGCGGTGCGAGGTCCAGGCGGACCACCAGGAGAACAGCAGCCACGAGCGCGATCCCCCCGGCGATCCAAGCGCGGGTGCGGGCCGACGCCCTGGGCGCGAGCGAACGGGTGGGCTGATGAGGGTCCATGGAAGCTTGAAGTGGGCTCTGTCGAGGGCGACCTGAACGCGGTCATCTTAAGGCAGTCGGCGGGCCGAACGGCCTGTCGCGCCGAGGTTCGTGGTTCTCGAAAGCTAGTGGTACGCTCCGGCGGTTGGCATGTGCGCCGCTGGAGGCCGTCCGCAGAAAAAATGGAGATACCTTGAGTCGAAAAATGCTGATCAATGCGCGGCATCGCGACGAGCTGCGCGTAGCGATCATCGATGAGGGCGTCCTCGAAGCCTACGAGGTCGAGGCCGCCGAGTCCGGACTGGCCCGCGGCAACATCTACCGCGGAGTCGTCGCGAAGGTCGAGTCGAGCCTCAACGCTGCGTTCATCGATTACGGTGCCGAGCGGCATGGCTTCCTCCCCGGCGATGACATCGTCCCCGAGGCGTACCAGAAGCGCTGGGGCGGCAGCGGCCGACCCAAGATCGCCGACGTCCTCGAGCGGGGCAAACCGATCCTCGTCCAGGTCACCAAAGAGGCGGTCGGTCAAAAGGGAGCGGCGCTGACCACCAGCGTCAGCCTCGCCGGTCGCTACCTGGTGCTCACCCCCTTCGACGACACCCGTGGCGTCTCCCGCAAGGTCGAGGACGACGAGGTGCGCAAGCGGCTCAAGGAGCACCTCGCCACCTTCTCGATGCCCGACGGCTGTGGCGCCATCGCGCGCACCAACGCCCAGGATCAGAACAAGACCAACCTGAACCGTGACCTCAACGCCCTTCTCCGGTTGTGGAAGAAGGTGCTCTCCGAGTTCGACAACGGCAAGGGGCCGCGGCTGCTCTACAGCGACCAGGACCTGGTGCTCCAGGCGCTTCGCGACTACCTCGACACGACCATCGAGGAGGTCCACGTCGACGACGACGACGTGGTCAAGAAGGCCGAGCAGTACATGCGTACGTTCATGCCGCGGGCTCGCACCCAGGTGGTGCGCTACGACGGGCGGATCCCGCTGTTCGCCCGCTACCACCTCGACGAGCAGATCGATCGCATCTACGACCGCGTGGTGCAGCTGCCCTCCGGAGGCTCGATCGTCATCGACGGCACCGAGGCGCTCACCGCCATCGACGTCAACTCGGGCCGCACCCGCGGCGGCAACAGCCACGAGGACACCGTCTCCAAGACCAATCTCGAGGCCGCAGAGGAGGTTGCGCGCCAGCTGCGCATGCGCGACATCGGCGGTCTGGTGGTGGTCGACTTCATCGACATGCGCCAGCGGCGCAACCACCGCAAGGTCGAGAAGGCCCTGCGCGAGGCGATGAAGGTCGACCGCGCGCGCGTCTCCATCGGGCGCATCAGCGAGAACGGCCTGCTCGAGATCAACCGCCAGCGCATCAAGCAGACGTTGCAGCTGCGCACCCACCGCCCCTGCCCGACGTGCAACGGCTCCGGCACCATCGCCAGCCCCGAGTTCGTGGCCTTGGGCCTCTTGCGCCGGATCGAGGCGCGGGCCGCGGCCGGTGACCTCAAGGCGGTGCGCATCGCACTCCACCCGGAGCTCGCCGACGGCATCCAGAACAACCGCCGCAAGGAGCTCGCCGAGCTCGAGCACGAGTACGGCATCCGCATCGACATCACCGCGGCGACCCACCTCCACCGCTCGCAGGAGCAGGTCGAGTGGAAGCGTCGCGAGATCGGCAAGGACGAGCCGGCCATCGCACCCCGCGAGGCGCCCGCCGCGCTCACCGCGTCCGATCTGCTCGATGGTGGCGGCAGCAGCCGTCGCCGTCGGCGGGGAGGCGACAAGGACCGGGAGAAGCGTCGTACCGAGGAAGCCGAGCCGCAGGCCGAGACGCCGCCGAGCCGTCCGGTCTCGGAGGACGGTGACGAGGGCGAGGAGCGTCGTTCGCGTCGCCGTCGGTCACGTCGTCGCCGTCGCCGCGGTAGTGGCGGCGAAGAGGGGGCTCAGGAGGCCTCGGCGGAGAAGACCACCGCCGTGGCCGAGGTCGAAGCGGCCGCCGAGGACACCGACACGCAGCCCGAACAGGGAGCCGACGGCGATTCGGGCGAAGGCGGAGAGCGCCGTTCGCGTCGGCGCCGCCGCGGCGGTCGCCGCCGTTCGCGCTCGCGGAGCGGTGAGAAGGATAGCCAGCCGGTCGATCCGGACGAGCAGCCTCGCGACATTACCCCTACCGGCAAGCGTCTCCACGGCAGCGGCCGCCGGGGCGCCAGCCAACCGCCGCCACCCCCGCCGGTCGACCTGTCCGACAGCCGCGCCCGCGAGGAGGCCCTACGCCGCAAGTTCGGTCAGCCCTGGTACGTACGACCGGTCGCCGAAACGGCGTCGTCGAGCACCGACGCCGAGGCTCCAGCCGAGGAGCAGGCTCCTCGCCCGAAGGCCGCCGAAACGACGCCGCGCCCGGCACCCTCTCGCACCGCCGCTGCGGTCGAATCGGGGGATGGCGAAGGAACCGAAAAGCCCCGTCGCAGCCGTCGCCGTCGCTCCTCGCCCAAGGGCGCCGAGGATGCCGTCGCCGAGGATACCGTCGCCGAGGTCCAGGCGGCACCGTCCATGCCCGAGAGCTCGGAGGAGCGGCCCGCTGCCGACGAAGGGGACGCACCCAAGCGGGCGAGCCGGCGTCGCAAGACCCAGGCGGCACCGGAGTCTGAGGTGGCAAAGCCAGAGGTGAAGGAGAGCGCCGACGAGGTGGCGAAGAAGCCTACCCGCCGTCGCTCGCCTTCCCGGAGCGAAGCCGAGACCGTCGAGCCGACCCCGGCAACCGACACGGGCGGCGACGAGACGCCCGCGAAGCGCCCGACTCGCCGCCGCAAGGCGACCGCGGAGGCCGCCGCCCCCGCGGAGGAGTCGGCCTCCGCCAAACCGAAGAAGGCGTCCGGAGGCCGGAGCAAGACGGCGGCCAAGCCGGTGGGCGACGAAGCCGAGGCTGCCGAACCCAAGAAGCGCGCCACCCGGCGCCGCAAGACGGGCGACGAGACGAGCGCCTCCGGTGGTGGCGGTCAGGAGGATGGAGACGCCAAGCCGGCGACGACCCGGCGGACCACCCGCCGGCGCAAGAGCGAGCCGGACGAAGCCGAGGCCGAAGGCTGATCTTCGGCCGATCCGGACCATCGAACGCCTGCAGCGAGGAGCCCTCTGATGTTGGAGCTCTTGACCTCACCCGAAGCCTGGGTGAGCCTGGTCACCCTCGCCGCGCTGGAGATCGTCCTCGGCATCGACAACATCGTCTTCATCACCATCCTCGCGGGGCGGCTCCCGGAGGAGAAGCAACTCGAGACGCGGCGCCTCGGCCTCGCCGTCGCCCTCGTCTCGAGGCTTCTCCTCCTCGCCTCGCTGAGCTGGGTCATGAAGCTCGACAGCCCGCTGTTTTCGCTCCTCGGTACGGAGCTGTCGGGACGTGACCTGATCCTCCTCGTGGGCGGCCTGTTCCTCATCGCCAAGGCGACCCACGAGATCTACGACAAGGTCGAAGCGGCGCACCCCGACGAGGCGACGGGCCCCGGCAAGGCCGCCGCCTCGATGGCTGGGGTCTTGGTGCAGATCATGCTCCTCGACGTCGTCTTCTCCCTCGACTCGGTGATCACCGCCGTCGGCATGGCCAAGCATTTGTCGATCATGGCCGCGGCGGTGGTGTTGGCGGTGCTCGTGATGATGGCCTTTGCCGGGCCGGTAGGCGACTTCGTCAACCGGCACCCGAGCATCAAGATCCTCGCCTTGAGCTTCCTGGTGATGATCGGTGTGCTGCTGGTGGCGGAATCCTTCGGCCGCCACCTCGAGAAGGGCTACGTCTACTTCGGGATGGCGTTCGCCCTGGCCATCGAGCTGGTCAATATGCGGTACCGCAAGAACCGCTTCGACGACGAGTGCGGTTAGGCGCCGTCGACGGCGCCGGGAGCCTCAGGGCCTCCGGTTGAGCGCGGCTGGTTGAGGATGGCGAGCACCGCCTCGCCGTAGGCCTCGGCCTTGGCGGGGCCGACCCCCTTGATCTCGAGCAGAGCGTTCTCGTCGGCGGGACGAAGCGCGGCCAGCGCGGATAGCGTGCGGTCGTGGAAAACGACATAGGCGGGCACCCCGCGCTTCTTGGCCTCCTCGGCGCGCCACTCGCGCAGCCTCTCGAAGAGGAGGGGGTCCGCGCCGGCTGCACCGGCGGGGTCCAGGTCGGAGCCGGCACCGCCGGTACGCGGCGCGGGGACGCGCAGCGCGGGCGCCGACAGTGGTCCCGCCGCCGGGCTTTCGGCCCGCTCGGGAAGCGGCAGCCGGGGTCGCGTCCGACCCGTCATGGCGTCGCGACCGGCGTCGCTCAAGGCCAAGACGAAGGCACCGGGGCGACCGGTCTCGAGGGCGCGGCGTTCGACCAGCCCGCCCTCGACGAGGAGGCCCAGGAGCTGTCGTGCACCGTCCTGGCCCAGCGCAGCGAGCTTGCCGAAGGTCGGAATCCGGTCGAGGCCCCGTTCGACCAGCGGCCGCGCGCGGCTACCGGCAAGGACTTGCGCGATCCGTTGCATCCCGAAGCGCCCCGACAGGCGGGCGACGGCGGACAGCGCGATGCGCACCCGCAGCAGCTCGTCCTCGTCGAGGTCACGGCCGCCGGCGAAGCGCCAGCCGCGGCAGACGTCACAAGTGCCGCACTCCGTTGCCTCCTCGTCGCCGCCGGCGAAGTAGCGGTAGATGAACGCGGTGCGGCAACCGCGATGTTGGGCGTAGGCGACCATGGCGCCGAGGCGCTGGGCGTCGCGTTGCGCCTTCTCCTGCTGCGCTGCCAGGTCTACCGGCGGATCACCGCGTCCGAGCTCGACATGCCGGCTTTCGGCCCCTTGCCGGAGCAGTCGGACGGCGGTCGAGAAGGCCATCCGCTCCGCGGCGGTGCGACCCGCCTGGGCCTCGAGCTGCGCCTCGTCGAGACCCTGACCGAGGGCATGCCAGGCGCGCTCGAAGACGCGGACCCCGGGGTTCGAGCCGGCGAGGAAGAACTCCTGTGTGCGGATGTCGACCGGCGAGTAGAGCAACACGCAGCGCGCCTCGAGCCCGTCACGGCCGGCGCGCCCGGCTTCCTGGTAATAGGCCTCGACGCTGCCCGGCAGGTCCGCGTGGACGACGAAGCGGATATCCGCCTTGTCGATCCCCATGCCGAAGGCGTTGGTGGCGGCGATGGCCTCGATGCGCCCTTCGAGGAAGTCGTCCTGGACCCGATGTCGCTCCTCGTCGCTCATCCCGGCGTGATAGCAGCCGGCCACCAAGCCGCGCTCGGCGAGGAGCGCCGCCCACAGCTCGACGTTCTTGCGGGTCGAGGCGTAGACGATGCCCGGTGTGCCGACCTCGCGCACCGTGCGGTCGAGAGCCCGGGCCTTGGCGACGCGGTCGGTGGCGTCTTCGACCGCCAGGGTCAGGTTGGGCCGGGCGAAGCCGGTGACCAGCTCGAGGGGCTCCGACAAACCCAGCTGGCGCGCGATGTCGGCTCGGACCTCGGCGGTGGCGGTGGCGGTGAAGGCCGAGGCGGGGACGCCGAGCTCTTCGCGCAAGCGGCCCAGCCGGCGGTAGTCGGGGCGAAAGTCGTGCCCCCACTGGCTGATGCAGTG
>JAGQSE010000116.1 GCA_020439725.1 Acidobacteriota bacterium | reverse complement strand
CCTCGGGAACGATCCACACCACCCGCGCGCCCATCGCGTCAGCGAGGGCCGCGACCTCCGCGAGGGCGTTCTCCATTAGGCGCCCGAGCCGGCGGCGCGCCTCCTTCACCGGCCCGGCCAGGCCATCGTCGCGGAGCGCCAGGGCGTAGGCCTGCCGTGCCTCGACGGACGGCGAAAAGGGAGACAGCGCGGGGGTTTCGAGGAGCCCGAAGTTGTTGCCGGCGAAGACGACGATGATCTCGGGGGCGAGCTGCTCGACGCTGCGCAGGGTCTCGACGAGTCCGGGCAAGGTCTCGTTGGTCCGTGCCAGGTCGATGACCTCCCAGGGGCGGTCCGAGGCGTGCCCCAGGTGCGCTTCGAGGACCTGCGCCGGCGTCAGCCCCGGCGCCAGGAGGTAACCGGCCGCCACCGACTCGCCGAGGAAGCAAAGACGGCGCACCCCCGTTGCCGGACGTCCCGAGAACCGCCGCCGGGCCGCGTAGTGATCCCCCAGCGGCAACGGCTCGGGGCGCTCGAAGACGATCTCTCCGCCCTCACGCCGTGGCCGCCAGATGCTGATGGCAGCAGGCTCGCCCGATGCCGGGGGCTGTCCTTCGGTGTGCGGAGTCGCGGCCCGAAGAGGCACCGCCGGGGTACCGAGCAGCCCCTGGATCTGTGCCAGGCGCAGGGCCCGCGCCACCTCGGGCCGTGCCGCGAGGCGCGCCAGCTCGTCGGCCAGCTCGCGCCGGCCGCTGCCGGGAGGCCGGCGCGGTCCTTCGCGATCGCTCATGGCCGCCCCGAGCGAACCGCCGTCGCTCGGCGGCGGGGTGGCGTCGTGCCGGGCTCGCTCCACTTCATGCCACGATGAGCCTCATACGCCGGAACCTCAAACAAACGTGTAGAGCGGTCCCGGGACCGCGGTCTTCCGCCCCGCGAAACCGCTCCGTTGCCGGGTCCGCCACGGGGCGAGGAGCTCCGGGAGCTCCGCCGGCAGGTCTTCGCGGCGGAGCACGAAGTCCTCGAGCACAAGGAGGTCGAGCCCCGCATCGACGAAGCAGAAGAGGGCGTCGACGGGGGTGCAGACGATGGGCTCGCCGCGGACGTTGAAGGAGGTGTTGACCAGCATCGGACAGCCGGTCCGCCGGTGGAAGGCCTCGAGCAGCGCGGCAAACCGCGGGCTGGTCTCCGGATGCACCGTCTGCGGCCGTGCCGAGCCGTCCACATGGGTGATGCCGGGAAGCTCGAGCGCCGAGCGGACCTGGCAGGTCTCGAGCATGAAGGGAGACGGGTGGTCGAGGTCGAAGTGCCGCCCGGCCTGCGCCGCGAGCACGCTGGGCGCGAAGGGGCGAAAGGCCTCCCGCTTCTTGACCAGGGCGTTGAGGCGGTCACGGATCCCCGGGTCCATGGGGTTGGCGAGGATGCTCCGGGCCCCGAGGGCCCTCGGGCCGAACTCCATGGGACCGTGGAACCACCCCACCACACGACGCTCGGCGAGGGCATCGGCGACCCGTTCGAGGAGGTCCACCGTGCGGCCGCGGTAATCCTCCGCCGGCAAGTCCGTCGCCCTGACGACGGCGGCCACGTGGTCGGGGGAGAAGGCGGGACCGAGACCGGCGGAGCAGAGCGGTGCGACGGCCGGCCGCTCCCCGGTGAGCTCGACGTGGGCGAGGGCGGCGGCGCCCACGGCACCTCCCGCGTCCCCCGCGGCCGGCGGCACGAAGAGCCGGCGGAAGGGCCCTTCGCGGAGCAAGCGAGCGTTGGCGACACAGTTGAGCGCCACGCCACCGGCGAAACACAGGTCTTCGGCACCGGTCCGGCGCCGGAGCTCATCGACCAGCTCAAGGAGGAGCGACTCGAGAACCAGCTGGACGCTCCGCGCCAGGTCGTGGTGATGCGCCTCGAGGGGCTCACCGGGGCGCCGCGGCGGGAAGCCGACAAGTTCCTCGAAGAGCGGCGAATGCATCCTCTCCCCCACCGGGTACGCGAAGAACCGGGTATCGAGCGCATACCGGCCACCGTCGCCGATCCGTACCAGCCGCGAGAGCCGATCCGCCAGCGTCGGCTCGCCGTAGGGGGCGAGGCCCATGACCTTGAACTCGCCGTCGTTGACCTCGAATCCCAGGTAGGCGGTGACCGTCGAGTACAGCAGGCCGATGGAGTGGGGAAACTGCGTTTCCGCCAGGAGCTCGAGGTGCGCCCCACGGCCGTGGCCGAGGGTCGTGGTCGCCCACTCCCCGACACCGTCGGCGGTGAGCACCGCGGCCTCCTCGAAGCCCGAGAAGAAGAAGGCGCTGGCGGCGTGGGAGGCGTGGTGGTCGAACGTACGGATCGGTCCGTCGTACCCGAGGCGCTCGCGTAGCAGGCGCAGAGCACCGCGCGGATCGAGCCATGCCCCTCCGGCCACCGAAGCGGGGGTCCCCGACCACAGCTGCCGGCCGAGCTTGGCCACCGGCCGCTCGTAGTAGGCCAGACAATCGACCTCGGTGAGGTCGATGCCACCGGCCTCGAGACAATGACGAAAAGCGTCGACGGGCAGTCGCGGGTCGTGCTTGACGCGGCTGAAGCGCTCCTCCGAGGCGGCGGCGACCAACCGGCCGTCCTGGAGCAGACAGCAGGCGGACTCGTGGAAGAACGCGGAAAGACCGAGGATGTTCATCGGGTCGCGGGCGGGGCGCGCCGCCGCCCTCCGGGGCAGATCACCCGGCGCGACGGCTCAGACCTGCGCCGCGCGCAAGGCCATCAGCCGAGGGATCTCGCCACCGGCGTCGAGACGCGGTG
The DNA here is from genome assembly GCA_020439725.1 of Acidobacteriota bacterium. GTDB lineage: Bacteria > Acidobacteriota > Thermoanaerobaculia > Multivoradales > JAHZIX01 > JAGQSE01. The sequence continues at coordinate 3,177 of JAGQSE010000116.1, read as the reverse complement.
CGCCACCGGCGGCGGCAGGCGCTTCGGGCTCCCGCCGGGCACCCCGCGCCGACAGGAGGGCGATCACCTTCGCGAGCTCTTCGGCGTCGAGCTCGGCCTCGGGAAAGGACTCCGGGGTCAGAGCACCGCGGTGCGAGGACCTGGCGGGTGCCGCCGGCTCGGGAGCCGGGACGGCCTTCGCCACCTCGGCGAGGCGTGCCACGCTGGGACGCTCGAAGAGCTGTCGCGACGTGATCTCCAGCCCTCGTTCCCGAGCCTTGGCGACGATACGGACGCTCAGGATCGAATCACCGCCGAGATCGAAGAAGTTGTCCTCGATCCCGACGTCGGCGACGTCCAGAACCTCTTCCCAGATCTCGACCAGCAGGGCTTCGGTGGGGTTTCGGGGTGGGACGGGGAGCTCTTCGAAGAGCCAGGAGGCGTCGAGCTGATTTTCTTCGAGGCATTGAGCCAGGAGGCGGAGCTTGGTGTCGGAAAGGCCGCCGATTCGTTCCGCGAAACGCTGATTCTGCAAGGGAATGTCTCCTCAGTCGGTCACGGCAAAGCAAAACAAAGGAAATCACGAGGTTCGGGATCCGCCGGAGCCGCCCGGTCCCCCCTCTCCCTCGCGCCCCCAGCGCTCCGACTGCTGTGCGAGGCCGGCCTCGTGAAAACCCGGCCCTTCTCTTCCTATCCTGTGGGAAGACCCCGCGAACGGGACACTTAGTGTACCCGACAGCGAAAGTCAAGAATAGATGAAATGCCGTTCGGCTCGTCTCGACCCGCCGACAGCCTCCCCGGGGCCAGCGCTCCGATGCTCCGACTCGAGCGCCGATCCAGATATGCCATCCCTCGACTCAAGGACCATCAAATGACTCGGTATCAACGACTTGCGCCACAAGGCATGATCGCGACGGTGCCTGGGGAATAGACCCTGCAGGGCGCCTGTTTCATGACGTGAGGCGAATCGACTAAGATCTTCGATAAGGGTCGAGGTCGCCTCTACCGCGAACTCATCGGAAGCGAGGACTACTGGATGCCCGAGATCACGACGTTGCCGGTCCTGCCGTTGCGGCAGGCCGTTCTCTTCCCCGGTGTGGCGACGCCGATTCAGGTGGGCCGCCCCGCCACCCTGCGCGCCATCGAGGCCGCGCTGAATACTCCCGACAAGCTCATCTTCGCCGTCTGTCAGCGCCGGAACACCGACGAGGTCTCGGCCGAAGACATCTTCACCCTGGGCTCCGTCGCGCGGATCGAAAAGGTCCAGCGCGGCATCTCGGGGGTGCAGCTGCTGCTCCACGGCCTCCACCGTGGCGTCGCCGTCCGCACCACCGACGAGCCCGGCTATCTCGAGGCCTCGGTGCGCGAGGCCGAGGAGATGCTCCCGCTTTCGGAACAGGACCCGGGTTTCGTCGCCCTGTTCCGTGAGGTCCGCGACCGGGCTGCGGAGCTGGGCCAGAAAAGCGGTCTGCCACGCGAAGCGGTCGAACAGGTCATCTCGGGTCTCGACCAGCCAGGGCGTCTCGCCGACCTGGTCGCCGGCTACCTGCAGATCTCCGCCCACGAGAGCCAGGAGCTCCTCGAGACCCTGTCGGTCGAGGAACGCCTGCGCCGGGTCCTGGTCCACGTCGAGCGCCAGATCGGTGTCCTCGACGCCCAAGAGTCGATCAAGTCTCAGGTCCGCGAGGAGCTGGGCGACCGCCAGCGCGAGATGTTCCTGCGCGAGCAGATGAAGGCCATCCAGCGCGAGCTCGGTGACGACGACGAGGGCGGTGACCACGACGAGCTGCGCGAGCGGCTCGAAGCCCTCGAGCTGCCCGCGGAGGTCCGCAAGGAGGTCGACCGCGAGCTCCGGCGCCTGTCACGCCTCGGCCGCGAGTCGATGGAGAGCCAGGTGGTCCGCACCTACCTCGAGACCATCGCCGAGCTGCCCTGGAGCGAGCGCGACGAGGATCAGCTCGACATGGCCGAAGCGGGGCGCATCCTGAGCGAAGACCACTACGGCCTCGACGACGTCAAGGACCGCGTCCTCGAGTTCCTCGCGGTGCGCAAGCTCCGCCAGGCTTCGGAGCAGAAGGCCGAAGCCGCCAAGAGCGAGGCCACCGAGGACAAGGCCGACGACGAGGATGCACCGGCGGCCGAGACCGCCGCGGCGGACGACTCGAAGACGAGCGCAGCGCCGGCCCCGGCAAGCAAGCGAAGCCCGATCCTGCTCTTCGTCGGCCCTCCCGGCGTCGGCAAGACCTCGGTGGCCAAGTCCATCGCCCGCGCCATGAACCGCAAATACGTCCGTATCTCCCTCGGCGGCGCCCGCGACGAGGCGGACATCCGGGGTCACCGGCGGACCTACGTCGCGGCGATGCCCGGGCGCATCATTCAGGGCATGAAACAGGCGGGCACCAAGAACCCCGTCTTCCTCCTCGACGAGGTGGACAAGCTCGGCGCCTCGTATCAGGGCGATCCGGCCTCGGCGCTGCTCGAGGTCCTCGACCCGGCCCAGAACGACAGCTTCACCGATCACTACCTGGGGGTGCCCTTCGACCTCAGCGAGGTGATGTTCATCGCCACCGCCAACTTCATCCAGAACATCCCGGCGCCGCTCCTGGACCGCATGGAAGTGGTCGAGTTCGATGGCTACACGGCCCGCGACAAGCTGAACATCGCCCGTCAGTACCTGCTGCCGCGGCAGCTCGAAGAGAACGGTCTCGACGAGGAGCGGCTGGCCGTCACCGACGGCGCCATCACCGAGGTCATCACCTCCTACACCCGTGAGGCCGGCGTCCGCCAGCTCGAGCGCGAGCTCGGCAAGCTGTGCCGCAAGGTGGCGCGCAAGGTCGCCGAGGAAGGGGTCGAAGCCCTGACCCTCGAGGCACCGAAGGTCGCCGCCTGGCTCGGCCGGCCGCGCATCCACCCGGAGCGTGCCGCCGGCGAGGACCAGGTAGGCGTCGCCACGGGGATGTACTACACCCCCACCGGCGGCGACATCATGTTCGTCGAGGCGTCGCGGATGCCCGGCAAGGGCGAGCTGGTCCTCACCGGCCAGCTGGGCGACGTGATGAAGGAGTCGGCCCGTGCCGCCTGGACCTACGCCCGCTCCCACGCCGAAGGGCTGCGCATCGATCGCGAGAGCCTGTTCGACGTCGACGTCCACATCCACGTCCCCGCCGGCGCCATCCCGAAGGACGGTCCGTCGGCCGG
>JAGQSE010000115.1 GCA_020439725.1 Acidobacteriota bacterium | reverse complement strand
GGGTGGGTCAGCTGGGAATCACCAATACGACGACCGGAAGCTGGACACAGGGTGGCAATGGTTCCTGCGCGCGAATCCTTCGTCTGGACTGCTTCGAGCAGAGCGTGACCCTGGCCGATCTCCTCAGGCGGATCGAGGCACTCGAGGCGCTTCATCGGTGACCGGGAACCCGGGGCGTCCCCCGGACCGATCCCGACAGCGTCCACTCAATCCCCGTACTGCTCGTCGCTGACATGCTCGAGCCAGTCGACGGCTTTGCCGTCGAGGCTCTCCTGGATCGCGATGTGAGTCATCGCGGTCTTGGGTCCGGCGCCGTGCCAGTGCTTCTCGCCGGGCGGGAACCACACCACGTCGCCGGGCCGGATCTCTTCGATGGGACCGCCGGCGCGTTGCACGCGGCCGACGCCGGCGGTGACGATCAGCGTCTGCCCCAACGGATGCGTGTGCCAGGCCGTCCGGGCGCCGGGCTCGAAGGTCACGGTCGCTCCGCCGACGCGGGCCGGGTCGGGGGCCTGGAAAAGCGGGTCGATGCGGACGGTGCCGGTAAACCAGTCCTCGGGTCCCTGCATCGAAGCCTGCGAACCGGCTCGTTGGATGTTCATGTCGGTTTCCTTTCGTTGTGCCTGAATGGCTTCGCCGTGAACCGCACAGGCCACCAGCGCCGCCAGAAAGATTGCTGTTGCGCGAGACACGTCATCGCCTCAAATGGCCTGGTTGGTCGGTCGGAGAATGATCTCGCTCACCGCGACCGTATCCGGGGTTCCCAGCGCGTAGGCCACGGCCTGGGCCACGTCGTCGGCGCAGAGGCCGACACCGGGGATCTTCGACGCCTTCTTGATGGATTCGGCGGTCTCGTCGTCGGCGATGGTCGTGTAGAGCTCGGTGTCGACGAGTCCGGGAGAGACGATCGTCGACCGGATGTTGTTCTCGCGCTCCTCCTGGCGCAGCCCCTCCATGATCGCGCGGACCGCGAACTTGGTACCGCAGTAGACGGCCGAGCCGGGATAGACGACATGGCCGGCGACCGAGTCGGTGGCGAGGATGTGGCCCGACTTCTGCTTCCTCATGGTCGGCAGAACCGCCGCGATGCCGTTCAAGACGCCCATGATGTTGACGTCGAGCATGTCCCGCCACTCGTCGCGATGGAGCTCGCTCAGCTTCGCCGTGGGCATGATCCCCGCGTTGTTGAAGATCGCGTCGATGCGCCCGTACTGGTCGAGAGCGAGCTTCGCCAAGCTCTCCATGTCCTCGGGCTGGGTCACGTCCGTGGCCCGATAGGTGATCCTGGCATCGGGTAGCGACTCGGCCAGCTCTTTCAGCCGCTCCTCTCGCCGAGCGCCGATGACCAGCCGGGCTCCGGCCGCGGCCAGGCGGCGGGTCGTGGCCTCACCGATACCGCTGCTGGCGCCGGCGATGATGATGACTTTGTTTTCGATCCCGTTGCTCATGTCCTTCTCCTGGGTTCGTGGTCTTCAGGGGTTTCTCTTGCAGTGGACCCAGTTTGCTTCGCCCAGCCGCTCGCGAGAATGGGGAATCGTCTCGGTGCCATGCCTGATCCTCTCGCCATCGCCGTGATCGGGTGGCGAGAGAGCGGAAAGGCTGCTCGGAGGACGCTTGGCCGAGAGCCCCGCAATTCGAGAGCAGGCACGTTCGAGAGCAGGCACGTTCGAGAGCAGGTGCGTTCGAAGCGGACCGATGAGGCGGCGGCCGCCGAGCTCAGGCGGCGTCGTTGTAGTGCAGGGTCTCGGCTTCGGACGGTGGGACCTGGAAGTAGCGCTTGAACTCGCGGCTGAACTGCGACGGGCTCGCATAGCCGACCTCGTAGGCCGCCTCGCTGACCTGCTTGCCCTCGAAGACCAGCAGACCCTTGGCTTTGAGCAGCCGGATCTTCTTGAGGTACTGCACCGGGCTGTCGCCGGTGAGCTCCTTGAACGCCCGATGGAAGGAAGAGACCCCCATGGCGCTCTCGCGCGCCAGCTCCTCGACGGTGAGCGACTCCCGGTAGTCCCGGTGGATCCGCTCGAGGGCCTGAGCGACGTTCGAGTACGGCGTCTGGTGCTGCGTGAGGTCGTAGAGCACGTGTCCCTTGTCGCTCCGCAGCACGCGGTAGAGGATCTCCTCGACCGCCGCCGGTCCGACCACCTGACGATCCAGCGGATCCGGCAGGCTCTCGAGCAGCCGAGCTGTCGCCGTCAGCAGAGCCCCTTCCATGGCCAGCGGCTCGACCCCGGAGCGAGCTGCCGTACGCTCTCGCCTCTCGAGGCCGAGCTTGCCGGCGAACCGGGCGACCAGGCTGTGAACGGACCCGGTGTCGATGTCGATGCGGATCCCGAGCAGCGGCTCCTCCGGGGTCGCCAGAGATTCGCACTCGAAGGGAACCGGGATCCCCAAGACCAGGCAAGACTCCGGGCCGTAGTCGAACCGCCGATCACCCAGATACCCGACCTTCGACCCTTGGCCGACAATCACGATCCCGGCGCTGTAGATCAGCGGCGCCCGAGGCACCGGCTTGCCGATCCAGAAGAACGTCACCCCCGGCACCCCCGTCGCCGCGACACCGGACTCCTTGAGACTGGGCAGGGTCGCGCGAAACTCTCGAAGCAAAGGTGCAAGCATCGGTATGGTGGCTCCGGAGGGGAGAGTCGGTCGTGGCAACGTGCGCGATCCTGCCCGCATCGGCAAGATTGTGGATGACCTGATCATAGTACCTGCCTCCTTCTGCCGTAGGACGTCATCCAGCAGCGATCAGAAAGTCGCCGCGTCGATGACGAAGCGGTAGCGAGCCTCCTTGCCCACCATCTTGGCCCAGGCCTCGTTGACCTGATCCGCTCGGATCATCTCGATCTGTGGCCGAACCTCGTTGTCGGCGCAGTAATGGACGACCTCTTGGGTCTCCGGCATGCCACCGATGAGCGATGCGTTGAAGTTCACCCGTGAAGAGGCCAGGGCGAGGGCGTTCAAGGTCAGCTCGAAGCGATCGGGCATCCCTACCTGAGTGAAAGTTCCGTGGGGCTTCACCACCGACACGTAGGACGCGACGTCGTACTTCACCGGAATCGTCGAGATCATCCAGTCGAGAGTGCCGCGATGGGCCAGGAACGCCTCGGGACCGTCGACCACGACGGGCTCGGCACCGAAGGCGCGGATGTCGTCCACCTTGCTCGGCGAGGTGGTGAAGGCAAAGACCTCGGCCCCCTTCGACACCGCCAGCTTGACGGCCATGTGACCGAGGCCGCCGATACCGGCGACGCCGATCTTGTCTCCGACGTCGAATCGGGCCTGCATGATCGGTGAATAGGTCGTGATCCCGGCGCACAGCAAGGGTGCGGCTTCCGCGAGGGAGATGTTCTCCGGGATGTGCACCGCGAAGTGGTCACGCACCACGATCTGGGTCGAGTACCCGCCCTGGGTGATCCCGGTGGGCTCGCGCTCGTCCGGGTAGCCATAGGTGAACAAGGTCTCGCCTCTCTCGCACAGGTGCTCCTCGCCATGGATGCACCGGTCGCAAGTCATGCAGCTGTCGACCATGCAGCCGACCCCGGCTCGATCCCCGACCTTGAACGCCGTGACCTGGCTACCCACCGCGGCGACGAGTCCCACGATCTCGTGACCGGGTACCTGCGGATACTTCTGGGGCCCCCAGTCACCCTTCATCTGGTGGATGTCGGAGTGACAAATGCTGGCGAACTTGACATCGATGAGGACGTCGCGGTCCCCCATCGGCCGCCGCTCGAATTGCCAGGGCTTGAGTGTTCCGGAAGCGTCGAAGGCCGCGTAGCCACGAACCAACCCCTCCGGCTTCTCCGGCTTCGCCGCGAACAACGACGCCGGACCGGTCATCATCGCGGCTGCGCCCACCGCGGCGGTCCCGCCGACGAAATTTCTGCGCGTCACGTGGTTCTTGCCGTCCTTTGTGGTGTCCATGAAGTCCTCCATTGGTGATCAGATGGCTCTTCCGAAGCCTGTGTTCTCGATACTCGGGACACGATTTCGATCAGCCACCGTTCCCTCTGCTCGACCCTTTGTTGAAAGTGTGCTCTTCTCCAAGCCTTGCGTGAATGGGCAAACGTCCGAGTGTCATGCCCAATCCTCTCGGTGGGCTATGGAGTCCAACGCGCCGCGGCCCGCAGCCGCAGGCTCGCGAGCATCGTCGCGACGAGCAACGCGGCGGCGAGGTAGAAGCTGAGCTCGAGCCCGCTGTCGTACCCCAGGCTCGCGATCAACGCACCGAAGGCCGCGATGGCGGTCGCGCCACCGACCTGCCGGCTCGTGTTGAGCACGCCGCTGGCGGTACCCGCCCGGGTCTCGGGAACCGTGTTGAGCAGCAACGACGTCGCCGACGGCATCGCCGTGCCCGCCCCCAAGCCGACCGGGATCATCAACCCGACGAGGACCGGGACCGGAGCGGTGGCGCTCAGGACACCGAGGGCGACGAGACCGGCGGCCATGCTCGCCTGGCCGAGGACGATGGGAACCCAGGCCCCGAAACGCTCGGCGATCCGCGCCGCGACGACCGGCATGAAGATCGAGAACCCGGTTACCGGCAGGAAGGCGAGCCCGGTCTGGAACGGGGTTAGCCCACGTTCCTCCTGGAAGAAGAGGCTGGCGAGAAAGACCATGCCGTAGAAGCCGACCATGAAGGTGAACCCGATGGCGACGGTGGTCGCCGCGGCGCGCGGCCGGAACAGGCCGAGGGGCACCATCGGCTGCTCGCCGCGGGCCTGCAACACGAAGAAGACGGCGCCGGCAACGAGCGCGACGGCGAGCGGGACCAGGACCGCCAGCCGGGCAAGGCCCACCTCGCCGGCCTCGATGAGACCGTAGGTCAAGGCGGTCAGCGAAAGCAGTGCGACCAGCTGGCCGGCCCAATCGAAGGGCGACTCGCGGCGCTTCGAGCGTGGCACGCCGGCGAGCAGCCACAGCGCCACGGCTCCGGCCGGCAGGTTGATCAGGAAGATCAGCCTCCAGCTGAGGGCGGTCAGCGCCCCGCCGACCAGCGGCCCGGAAGCCGACGCGACAGCACCGCCGACGGCCCACAACCCGATGGCCCGAGCCTTGGCGGCGGGGTCGGGGTAGGCCTCGCCGATCAGTGCCAGCGAAGCCGGGGTCATGAGGGCCGCACCGGCACCCTGGAGAAAGCGTGCCGCGACCAGCACCGCGAGCGACGGCGCCAGCGCGCAGGCGGCGGAGCTGACGATGAAGGTGACGACCCCAACGCCAAAGGCCTGCCGAGCACCGATACGGTCCGACAGCGTGCCGGCGAGCAGCAGCAGCGCGGCGAAGGGCAGCGTGTAGCCATCCATCACCCATTGCAGCCCGGTGATGCCGCCGCCGAGGGTGTCGCGGATCTCGGGCAGCGCGACGCTGACGACCACCAACCCGGTGATCGCCGATAGCGGCGGTTTCGCGCAGACCACCGTGATCGCCTCGACCGGCGGCGGCGCCATCACCGTGACGGCGTCGACGCCCGGCTCGCAGACCAACGCCGTCACCTCGCTGTTCGCGCGGCGACTCAACGTCATCGTCGCGGGTGCCCTGACGGTGGTGTCGGTCACCAACCAGACCTCGGCGCCCGGTGGCCAGGTGCCGCTGATCCTGATGGCCGGGTTCCCCGGCGTGCCGAGCTGGAACTCGCCGTTCGGCATGGTCTGCACCGACCCGGCGCACTTCCTCACGGTCGTGTTCGAGGACGGCAGCGGCGTGTTCGGCGGCGTGAGCCTGTCCGGGCAGGGCGGCACCGGCACGCCGGGTCTGACCCGGGTCTACAACCTGCAGCCGGGTCTGCTGAGCGGCCTGCAGATGAAGTTCACGGGCATCGGCATCGATCCGATCGACGGCCTGTTCGCGCTCAACTGCGAGGTCGAGCAGTATTGATCGATGTGGTCGGTCCGGGGTCGACCACAACGATCACGTGCCGGCGGAACGCCGCAACGCGGGGCGGCGACGCCGGCGAATCGGAGCAGCTGGCCCCGCGGCGGCGCTCGGGACCTGGCCACGGGCAGCCGCGGGGAAGGGCG
>JAGQSE010000114.1:2542-5399 GCA_020439725.1 Acidobacteriota bacterium | reverse complement strand
CCTTCCGCCAGCTGGCGACCGACCTGCTGCCCGACATCACCTATCCGTCGTTGACGGTGCGCACCACCTATGACGGTGCCGCGCCCCTCGAGGTCGAGAGCCTGGTGACCCGCCCGGTGGAGAACGCCGTCGGGGTGGTCAACAACGTCGTCCGCGTCACCTCAAGCTCGCGCACCGACACCAGCGAGGTGACCCTCGAGTTCAGCTGGGGCACCGACATGGACCTCGCCGCCCTCGACGTGCGCGAGCGCCTCGACGTGCTCCAGTTGCCCGCGGACGCCGACCGGCCTCTGCTGCTGCGCTTCGATCCCTCCCTCGACCCGATCCTGCGTCTCGGTCTTTATGGCGGCGAGGAGGACCTGGTCCGGCTGCGCCTCATCGCCGAGGAGCAGGTGCAGCGCTCCTTGGAGCGTATCGAGGGCGTCGCCGCGGCGGTGGTCAGCGGTGGTCTCGAGGAGGAGATCCAGGTCCAGCTCGACGAGAGCAAGCTCGACAACCTGGGGCTCACCGCCGACCGTGTCCTGACCCGCTTGGCGCAGGAGAACGTCAACCTCACCGGCGGCCGGCTGCGCGAGGGGCAGACCGAGTACCTGGTGCGTACGGTCAACGAGTTCGTACGGCCCGAAGACCTCTTGGGCATCGTCGTCGACAGCTCCCAGGGCGCGCTGATCCGGCTCGGTGACGTGGCGCGGGTGGTGCGCGGGCACAAGGATCGCGAGGTCATCACGCGCATCGACGGTCGCGAGAGCGTCGAGATCGCGGTCTACAAGGAGGGGGGCACCAACACCGTCACCGTCTCCGACGCGGTCCAGGAGCAGCTGGCGAGTCTCGAGAACGGCCTCCAGCAGGTCAGCCCCGGTCTCCGGCTGGTGGTGATCAGCGACCAGGCCCACTACATCCGCCAGTCGGTCTCCGAAGTGCTCCAGACGGCGCTCTTCGGCGGTGCGCTGGCGATCCTGGTGCTCTTCCTCTTCCTCCGCGCCTGGAAGCCGACGATGATCATCGGCGTCGCGATCCCGATCTCGGTGGTCTCGACCTTCTTCCTGATGTACGTGTCGGGGATCTCGCTCAACATCATGTCGCTGGGCGGTCTGACGCTGGGCATCGGCCTCCTGGTCGACAACTCCATCGTCGTCCTCGAGGCGATCCAGCGCCGGCGCGACCAGGGGCTCGACGGTGTCGAAGCGGCGCAGCAGGGCGCCGGCGAGGTGTCGCGGGCGGTGGTGGCGAGCACGCTGACCACGATCTGCGTCTTCGTGCCCATCGTTTTCGTCGAGGGCGTCGCCGGGCAGCTGTTTGGCGACCAGGCGCTGACCGTCACCTTCTCGCTGGTGGTGTCCTTGATCGTCGCGCTGACCGTCCTACCGATGCTCGCCTCACGGCGTTGGCGCCCCGACGAGACGACCGACGCCGGCGATGAAGACGACGCGGGGGGCGATACCCGCCGACGCGGTCCCATCGGTCGCGCCACCGGCGCCCTCGGAGCCGCGGTGTTCGCGGGCGTCGTGGCGGTGGCACGCTTCTTCCGCATGCTCGGTCGCGGGCTCGCCGGCGTCCTCGGCTGGCTCACGGCGATCCCCATCGCGCTCTTCGCGCGCGCCTACGACGCCTTGGCTCGGACCTACGAGCGCACTTTGGACAAGGTCCTCCGCCATCCGCTGCCCACCGTCTTGGGCAGCCTGGTCCTGCTGGCGGCGAGCCTCCTGGTCGTGCCGCTCCTCGGCCGCGAGCTGGTCCCCGAGCTCGTCCAGGGCGAGTTCTACGTCGACCTTCAGCTACCCCCGGGTACCCATCTCGACGTCACACAGCGACGGCTCGCCGCCCTCGAAGCCGCGGCGCAGCAGCTCCCCGACGTGACCTTCGTCTACGCCGTCGCCGGCACCTCGAGCGAGCAGGGTGGTGTCGCTGGCGAGCTGCGCGAAAACATCGGGCAGCTCACCTTGACCGTCGCACCGCCGATCTCGCGCCAGCGCGAGGAAGCGGTCATGGATCAGCTGCGGGCGATCCTCGATCACGAGGCGAACCTCGAGTACCGCTTCGGGCGGCCCAGCTATTTCAGCTTCCGCACTCCCGTGGAGGTTGAGATCCGCGGCTTCAACCTGGTGCTCCTGGCGCGGCTGGCGGAGGACCTCAAGGGGCGGATGGAGCAGATTCCCGGTCTCACCGACGTCGAGTCGTCGACCGAGGGCGGCAACCCCGAGCTCCAGATCCGTTTCGACCGCGAGCGCCTCGCCAACCTCGGGCTGTCGCTGGCCGACGTCGCGACGGTGGTGCGCAACAAGCTCCAGGGCATCGTGGCCACAGACATCCAGCGCGAGGACCGCTCGGTCGACATCCGCCTGCGCGCCGGCGAGGAGTACCGCGACAGCGTCCGGGACCTGCTCCAGCTCACCGTCTTCCAGAACGGCACCACCGCCATCCCTCTGTCCGCCGTCGCCGACGTCCAGGAGGTCGAGGGTCCCGCCGAGATCCGCCGTGCCGAAGGCGAGCGCGTCGCCTTGGTCACCGCCAACCTTTCGGGCCGCGATCTCGGCGCCGTCAGCGAGGACATCACCACCGCCCTCGAGGCGATGCAGATGCCCCCCGGTTTCACCTGGCACCTGGGCGGTCAGCGGCAGGAGATGGAGACGTCGTTCAAGAGCCTACGCCTCGCGATCCTCCTCGCCGTCTTCATGGTCTACCTGGTGATGGCGTCGCAGTTCGAGTCGCTCCTCCACCCCTTCGTGATCCTGTTCAGCGTTCCCTTCTCGATCATCGGCGTGGTGCTGGTGCTGTGGATCTTCCACGTCACCGTGTCGATCGTGGTGCTCATCGGTGCGATCCTGCTGGCGGGCATCGTGGTCAACAACGCGATCAT
>JAGQSE010000114.1:0-2467 GCA_020439725.1 Acidobacteriota bacterium | reverse complement strand
CGCCCCATCCTCATGACCACCTCCACCACCGTCCTCGGCCTCCTCCCCATGGCCATCGGCCTAGGCGAAGGCAGCGAGCTCCGCAGCCCCATGGCCCTCACCGTCATCGGCGGCCTCGTCACCTCCACCATGCTCACCCTGTTGATCATCCCCGCGGTGTACTCGCTGGTCGATCGGGGGGAGTGAGGAGGGAGCAGGTAGTGTCCAGAATCTTTCGCAGATAGCCCGGCCGGTGGTGGCCCGCCCGGGTCGTTACGCGGCTCCTTGCTCGAGCTCTCGCGTCTCTAGTGGGTCCATGCGGAGATAGCGCCGGGCTTCCCGTCGGCTCCCGGCGATGTGTCGCAGCCGGGCGCGACCAGTACCAGCGCCGAGCTGCCGTCCGGAAAGGTTCCCAGGACCCTTGTCCGTCGGTGTCAGGCGCAGGACGTTGCGGTAGAGGTGCACGATGCAGCGCTGCCACATCGCGTGCGGGTAGACTTCTTCGAGAGCTTCGACCAGGCCCAAACAGGCATCGCTGATCACCAGCTCGGGAGTTTGGAGCCCACGGCCGCTGAGGTACCGCAGGAAGTTGAGCCACCCAGCCTTGTCCTCCTTGGCTCCTTCGGCCACGCCCAGGATCTCGCGGAAGCGCTCCTCGTTGACCCCGATTCCCACGAGCACCGAGACGTTCTTCACCTCACCGGCCCACGAGTGCTTGAGTACGATGCCATCCAGGTAGACGAAGGGAAACCGCCCCTCGATCGGCCGGTTGCGTCAGGTCTCGATCTGCGCGTAGATCTTCTTGTTGAGGTTGCTGACCGTACTCCTCGACCGACGTTTCCCGGCGCCGGTAACGCTCGATGATGGCGGTCTCGAACGGGAGCTTTCGTGCTTAGGAATCTTCAGCTCGACCCGCCGGCCTTCGTGTCGAGCTTTCGGCGGTAGCTTCCCGCCCGGTAGTCCTTGCGGGCGTCAGTGCGCTCGTGCCAGCTTGCCTGGCAAAGCGCTTCTGCATCGGCCTCAAGAAGCTGATTCAGCGTCTCTTCGACGGTCCCGCGGACCACCTCCCCGAGATGCACCTGGGTTTGCCGTCGTTGATCTCCACGATCGGCCCCAACGAGCTCTTGCCTTCGCTATCGTTGTCCATGGTGGCCTCTTCTTCCTCCTTGGTCGTTGGTTGGTGTCAACTCCATTAGACCAAGGCGAGGCCACCCCCTCGCCGTCCTTTTTGCGCAAGAAACTGTATGTTACTTCGAGGTTCGGGTATTCTCGGACGATCTCTCAGAGTACGTCCACGTATAGCTCGCCCATGCGGTTTGCCGATATCCTGATTCAGTGTTGGCAAGTCGAGGAGGTATGGTTCCAGCGCCCTCCTGAGTCAAGGCAGGAGTCGATTTGGATCTGTCTTCGGACGAAGAGAGCCAGCAGAACTAGTGCTAGTGCCAAGCAAATGAGTAGGAGTGCTCGAAGGTGGCTGTGGAGGCTCATCACTTCACCCCATGCTCTAGTATTGAGGCGGAAGGCCCTTGGGGCGAAAGACCGCGCACAGAACTTGACAGGTAAGGTTTGGCAACTTCTTGGCCAACTTTCGGCCTGCGTGGTTTGCGGCTTGGTCGGCGATAGAAGCGCTCGGAGGATCTCTCTTGACGAGTTGGTCGAAGAGCTCGCGGCCGTCGCTAATCTCGCAGGCTTGCTCGTACCCGAAGTCGCCGCACTTAGTCGCCTCGCAGTTGGCTTTGCAGTGGAAATATTTATCTGAGAGCTTCCAGTTGGCTTCGCGCATATCTTGATAGTTGGAATAGAAGGCTTGTCGGGCACAGCTTCTCTGGACCATTCGATCAAGCTCCTCCTCTGAGGGCAAATGTGCGTCTCCCCTTGCTTGTCGGCCAAATGGGTCTACGCGAACTGCGGGTGTGGAAAGAGCATAGACATATGAATTGAGCCCACCAGCAAGTCCTAGAGGGTCGACTCTCGTGTAACGGCCGGATCTGTATGACAGCCATCGATGTACATTAGAACCGGGTCCGACTTCCTCCCCCGCTCCCTCCCAAACCCCATCCACCCACTGCCCCGGGAAGCGCAGGTCCACCCCAGCCAAGCTCGCACCGCTGTAGTCCGCCCCGAACGGCTCAAACCCGCCCTGCCACAAGGCTGCGCCCGCGGCGTTGGTCGCCAGCACGGGCGTGCCCAGGTGATCGGTGGTGAGCCAAGTCGGCGTCGCCACTCCGGCGGCGTCGAGGTCTAGCTGGGCGACAGGGCGGCCGGCTAGGTAGAGGTAGAAGCGGGTGCTTTCGGGGCCGGTCAGGGGATGTCGGGTGACGGCGTGGAGGAGGCCGTCGGAGCTGTAGACGACATCGATCTGGTCACCGCGGGGGCAGCGGGCGGTGCCGGCGTTGATGTCGCTGCCTTCGGCGAGCGTCCAGCAGCGGCCGTCACCGGTCTCGAAGCCGTCGCTGAAGAGGCTCGCGTACGAGCTCTGCTCCGCCCA
>JAGQSE010000113.1 GCA_020439725.1 Acidobacteriota bacterium | reverse complement strand
CATCGAGGTCATCGTCCGTCAGATGATGCGCTCGGTGAAGATCGAGGAGGTCGGGGACACCCAGTTCCTGATCGACGAGCAGATCGACCGCTGGCGGTTCCAGGAAGAGAACGAGCAGGTCATCGCCGCCGGTGGTCAACCGGCGGTGGGGCGGCCGCTTCTCCTGGGTATCACCAAGGCGTCGTTGTCGACGGAGAGCTTCGTCTCCGCCGCCAGCTTCCAGGAGACCACGCGTGTTCTCACCGAAGCCGCCATCAGCGGCAAGGTCGACTACCTGCGGGGTCTCAAGGAGAACGTCATCGTCGGTCGGCTCATCCCGGCGGGCACGGGCATGGACTTCTACCACGACTTCCACATGCAGGAAGAGGTCTACGCCGAAGTGGCTGCCGAGGAGGACGAGCTCTTCTTCGACCTTTCCGACGAAGAGATCCGTGCCTTGCCCAAGGAGGCCGGCGAGTAAGCTTGCCGAGCGGGTCCCCCGCGAGCGCAATTCGAGGAGGCGGTTCCCACGGGAGCCGCCTTCTTTGTTTCCGGGGCTCGAGGAGAGAAAGAGAAGAGACCAGGGGTAGCGAACCTTCAGTCCCTGTGCTATAGTCCCACTTCTGCCGCCTAAGGGCGGTAGGAGACGGCGGAGTCGGATTCCTCCGCGAGCACCCGCGCCTTGACGCGTGGGCAATCGCCTTGGTACTCTCCGCCGGCCTCGCGCCGATGGTTTTCCCAAAGACCGTGGCGCCCTAGATCAGACGTAATACAACCGGCGCTGAACCGGTCCCGGTTCTACGCTCAATGGCCTGCGACATCCGGGCGGATGAAGCGCGCAGGTCCTACGGGAGTTCGTTTGAGGTAAGTATGCCGACGATCAATCAGCTAGTCCGTAAGGGCCGAGCCAAGCAGGTCGTGAAGACCAAGAGCCCGGCGCTCCAGAGTTCTCCCCAGAAGCGGGGTGTCTGCGTTCGCGTCTACACCCAGACGCCCAAGAAGCCGAACTCGGCTCTGCGCAAGGTCGCCCGCGTTCGTCTGACCAACGGAATCGAGGTCACGACGTACATCCCGGGGGTCGGTCATAACTTGCAGGAACACTCCATCGTCCTGATCCGTGGCGGCCGCGTGAAGGACCTCCCGGGTGTGCGCTACCACGTCATCCGGGGCACCCTGGACGCCGTGGGCGTCGAGGCTCGGCGCCAGGGCCGCTCGAAGTACGGGGCCAAGCGGCCCAAGGGTTGACGGGGGTTGAACGCCGATGCCTAGAAGAAGAGAAGTTCCGAAGCGGGAAGTCACTCCCGACCCGATCTACAACTCGCAGCTGTGCGCGAAGTTCGTCGCCGTCCTCATGCGGGACGGCAAGAAGACCACCGCGCAGCGGATCCTCTACGATGCCCTGACCACCATTCAGGAGCGGACCGAGGACGACCCCATGAAGGTCTTCAAGCGGGCCATCGAGAACGTCAAGCCGGCCGTCGAGGTCAAGTCCCGCCGCGTCGGTGGCTCGACCTACCAGGTGCCGGTCGAGGTTCGCGCCAGCCGCAAGCTCGCCCTGTCGATGCGCTGGTTGATCCAGGCGGCGCAGAAGCGAAGCGAGAAGACCATGAAAGCGCGTCTCGCCAACGAGCTGATGGAAGCCGCCCAGAGCCGTGGCGGCGCCGTCAAGAAGCGGGAAGACACGCACCGGATGGCGGACGCCAACAAGGCTTTCTCCCACTACCGCTGGTAAGGCGGTTCAGGTAGGCGAAGGTCGACCTCGGGCCTGGTTGGCTCGGGTAAGGCGCCAAGCACGGCGAATCAAAGATTCTCTCAGGGCGGGTTCGGCCCACCGGGTCGAGCCGTTCCTGTTTAGCGCGACGGAAATATAGTCATGGCAAGGCAAGTAGCTCTGCAAGATACCCGCAACATCGGCATCATGGCCC
>JAGQSE010000112.1:998-1563 GCA_020439725.1 Acidobacteriota bacterium | reverse complement strand
GCCGACGAGGACGTCTGCATCGGTCCGCCCAAGTCCGCCGACAGCTACCTCAACATCGGTTCGGTCATCGCCGCCGCCGAGATCACCGGTGCCGATGCGGTGCATCCGGGATACGGCTTCCTGTCGGAGCGGGCTCACTTCGCCGAAGTGCTGAGCGAGTGCAACATCGGCTGGATCGGGCCGCGGCCCGAGACCATCCGGCTGATGGGCGACAAGGCCAAGGCACGGCAGACCGCAAAGG
Source organism: Acidobacteriota bacterium (assembly GCA_020439725.1). GTDB lineage: Bacteria > Acidobacteriota > Thermoanaerobaculia > Multivoradales > JAHZIX01 > JAGQSE01. Next base: position 1,322 of record JAGQSE010000112.1, on the reverse strand, counting down.
AGGCGGGGGTCCCCGTCCTGCCCGGAAGCGAAAGCCCCCTCGAGAGCACCGAAGAGGCGCTGGCCCTCGCCGAGGAGGTCGGCTACCCGATCATCCTCAAGGCCGCCGCCGGCGGTGGTGGCCGCGGCATGCGCATCGTGCGTCAGGCCGACGAGCTGGCCGGCCAGTTCTCGACCGCGCGTCAAGAGGCCGAAGCGGCCTTCGGTGACGGCTCGATCTACATGGAGAAGTACCTGGTCGAGCCGCGCCACATCGAGTTCCAGGTGTTCGGCGACCGCCACGGCAACGCGATCCACCTGGGGGAGCGCGAGTGCTCGATCCAGC
>JAGQSE010000112.1:0-917 GCA_020439725.1 Acidobacteriota bacterium | reverse complement strand
GCGGTGCGCCTGGTCGAGCGCGTCGGGTACGAGAACGCCGGTACCATCGAGTTCCTGCTCGACAGCGACAAGCGCTTCTACTTCATGGAGATGAACACGCGCATCCAGGTCGAGCACCCGGTCACCGAGCTGGTCATGGGCCTCGACCTGGTCAAGATGCAGATCCGCATCGCCGCCGGGGAGGAGCTGCAGGTCCCGAACGGACTTCGGCCTCGCGGCCACGCCATCGAATGCCGAGTCAACGCCGAGGACCCGGTGAGCTTCCGCCCGTCGCCGGGCCGCCTGACCACCTTCCATCCCCCCGGTGGACCCGGCGTGCGCGTCGACACCCACGCCTACGAGCACTACTTCATCCCGCCCTATTACGACTCGATGATCGCCAAGCTGATCGTCCACGACTGCGACCGCGAGGCTGCCATCGCGCGGATGTCGCGAGCGCTCGAGTTCTTCGTCATCGAGGGCATCCAGACCTCGATTCCGCTCCATCGGCGCATCCTCGAGCACCCCGACTTTCGGGCCGGCCGGCTTTCGACCCGGTTCATGGAGCGCTTCCTCGCCGAGGCCTCCGCGCCGAGCCGCGACAAGCCCTGAAACGGACGGTGAGGCGGATGGCGGAGACCGGGCGAGATCGCGCCAGCGCCGTCTACGCCATCGCCGATCTCGAGGTGCTCGGCGCCACCGGGCTTCCCGCGGCGGTCGAGACCATGGCGGCGGCGGGAATCCACTGGATCCAGATCCGCGCCAAGCGCGCCACCGATCTCGAGCTCTACCGCCTGGTCGAGAGCTGCTGCCGGCGGCTCGAGGGATCCGGTGTCGCTCTGTGGGTTGACGACCGCGCGGACGTCGCCGCCTGCTTGCCGGTCCGAGGGGTCCACGTGGGACAGCGCGACCTGCCGCCGGCGGCGGTTCGGGCGGTG
>JAGQSE010000111.1 GCA_020439725.1 Acidobacteriota bacterium | reverse complement strand
ATCGCCGGCCAGGAGGAGCACCGGGCGCTCTCCGTCGGCGGCGCGGAGCTCGAGCCGCGTACTGGCTGGCAGCGTCACCGCCGGCGTCTCCTCGTAGGTCCCGCTGTCGTGGATCGTCACCACCGCCGAGGGCCGGCCGGCGGCGATCCAGGCACCGAGGGCCGCCACCAACGAAGCGAAGGCTTGGCCGGCGCCGACGTCGAAGACCCTCTCCCCTTCGATGGTGGTGAAGGTCTCGGCGCGGGGGTAGGGTCCGCCGCCGAGCTCGTCGGGGAAGCCGTAGGCGTAGCGCACGCTCACCCCCTGCGCCGGCTCCTCGCCGGGCGGGAAGGCGAGACGGCCGAGCACGGGATCGATCCCCACCTTGCCCGCGGGCGGCTGGCGTCCCCAGTCCTCGAGGCTGCACGCCACCAGGTCCGCGGCGTCGATGGCGACCCCGTCGCGCTCGACGGCGAGGCTGCCGGCGACCCCCGTGTAGGGCGCCGGATCGGCCTCGAGGGCACGCATCCGGATCGGTCCCGGGACGTGAATCTCTTCGGCGATGTGCTCTGGACCGGTCTCGGTGAGCGGCAGATGGAACAGCGGCGCGTCGTGACCGAGAGGGCTCATGGTGAAGTGACGGCCGGTACCGTCGGTGACCAACCGTGCGTCGACCCCGGTGACCGGGTAGGCGCCCAGACGCCACAGCCACAGGCCGACGTTCTTGATGTTGAAGTGGCCCCGCCCGGGGGCGATGCGTCGAACCTCGCCGGTGTGGGCAGTGCCGTCGAAGGGACCTGTGCCGGCTCCCCCACCGAGGAGCTCGAGAGATCCGGCGTCGCGCAGGTCCGGTGTGCGCAGGTTGTGGGGCCGCAGGTGGTTCAGGTGCTGCGTCGTGGCCAGGAGCTCGAAGTACTCGACCACCCGCGCCGCCGGCCAACCGGTGACGTCGCGAGCCAGCTGCTCGAGCACCGCCGCGGTTCCCTTGCGCCGCCGGTAGCCGATCGTGTGGGCGACCTCGGCGCGGCGCGAGGCACCGGTGGCCGGCAGCGGCCGCACGCCGATGAGGTCGCCGAGATAGGGCACCACCCACTCCTGGGCCGTCTCGATGAACTGGTCGTCGTAGAGCTGGTGAAGGTCGCCCTCGACCACCCGCGCTTCGCGGGCCAGGAGCGCCACCAGGTCGCGCAGCGGATAGCCCTGCTCGGCGTCGCGCAATCGGTAGACCGCCGGCAGCAGCTCGTAGAGCCGGTCGGTGGTGTAGTAGCTCACGGCATCACCTCCAGCGAGACGCCCTGTTTCGCCAGGGTGAGCAGCTGCGCCCCGCGGATCGGTCGCTCACCACCGGTGACGAGGGCCGGGCCCAGGCGTGCGGGCAACGCGGGAAGCCGCCCGGCCTGGGGGGTGCCGCTCGCCGCGGGATCGAAGGCCAGGACGTCGAGGTCGACGGCCACCACTCCGAGGACCCGCTGCATCGCCGAGATCACCTGGCTCGCGGCAACGCTCCGCGCCAGATCGCGCGCGGCGAAGCCGAAGCGTTCCTCGAGCTCGGCCCGTACCGCCGCGAAGACGACCTCCTGCAGATGGTCCGGATGCACCTTGATCTGCGCCTCGAGCCGGAAGACGAGGGCTTCGGCGGGACTCAGCACCAGCGGCTGGAAGGGATCCCGGAGCCCGTCCACAGCCTCGCGCAGGGTGCCCAGGAGCGGGGCGTCGGCGGTCAGCGGCAGCGCATCGGCGCCGGTGATGGTGAGGTGGACCACGCGCCGCCGGCCGTCCCAGAGCCAGTCGGCTCGTGCCTTGCCGACCCCCGAGAAGGTGCGGGCGAAGTCCTCGAAGTCGTCGAGGGAGACGATGCGGTCGAGGGTCAGCACGGTGCGCGGGGCGTTGCGCCGCGCGTCGTCGCGGCTCTCGGGATCGCCGGCACCGGTGGCCGGGACCGGGTTGACCACCTCGCGCACGCCCAGGGGTCGCGTCGCCAGCAGGCTGATCCGGCCGGCCGCCAGGTGGCCTCCGAGACCGAGCCCCGAGCGGTACGCGGCGGTGACGTTCTCGCTGCCCGTGGGAAGGCGGGCACCATGGACGCCGTCCCCGAACAACACGCGGGTGGTGCCGTCGTCGTCGCGGCGCAGGACGTAGGAGCGGTCCTCGGGACCAAGCCGATAGAGGTCCGGCGATTCGTGCCAGCGAACACCGTTGACCCGCACCTCGAGGCTGCTTTCGCCACCGCTCGCCGTCGCCGCCGGCACATAGGTCAGCGGTTTGTGCTTGAGGGCGAAACGCTGGAAGGCCGCCGAGGCATCACCGCTGCCCAGGACCTCGCTCCGGCTTTCGCCATGGGTGGCGCGCGCCAGGTTGGCGGAGATCCTGACCGTCGCTCGGCGGTACCGGTGGTCCAGGCCTTCGGTGAAGTCGAGCCGCGTGGCGCCCTCGTGCATCGAATGAACGACCTCGGCGAGCTCGCGCACCTCGGTGGTCAGCACACCGGGCAGGTCTGCCCGCTCACCGCTGACCGCCACCGAGCGGCCGGGGAAGAGCCCCAAGGCGAAGGTCTCGAGGAGGACGCTCGAGCCCAGGACGTCGTCCTCGCGGGTCACCTCGGCGAGCGTCAGCTCCTCGCTGCCGCCCCAGGCGACGGCGGTGCGGAACTCGAAGCGGTACAGGCCCTGCTCGGTATCGACACGCACCTGGGTCGCCTTGCCCGACAGCCCGTAGTCGGCGCGGGAGGTCTCGCTCACCTCGAGGACCGTGTAGGCCCGGGCGAGCCGGGTTCCGGCCTCCTCGAGGACGATGCGGCTGCCCGGAAGGATCTTCTTCTGCGCCTGGTCGAGGAAGAAGGTCGTGTGCGGCGGATCGACGTCGTGAAAGTCGCCCTGCGAGTCCCGGATGACGTCGGCCCCTTGGTCCTCGGCCCAGGGTTCCGGGTACGGGGCGTACTCGTTCTTGTCCTCGTCGCGCCAGTCCTCGGGCAGGCTTCCCCAGCGCGGTGCGTTGTGCCCGAAGAAGCTCGCCTGGACCCGCATGGCGAAGATGCGGAGCGGGGTCGAGATCGACGGCCGCTGGCGCGCATCGAGGTGCGCTGCCAGCTGCGCCTCGGTCCAGCCGAGACGATCGAGCCGAGCCGCCAGCTCCGTGGCGGTCCACGAGACGGCGTTGGTGACATAGGTGGCCACCGGGTCGTCGTCAAAGGGAAGCGGACCCGGCGGGTTCGGCGCCAGCGCGGCGGGGATCCCCAGGTACGCGGGGAAGAGCGCGAGGGCGTTGGGATCGACGGGTTCGACACGCACCTCGGTCCGCGGATCGTCGTTCGAGGCCGGTGCCGGGATGAGCTCGGTGACCTCGGTGACGCGAAAGACCTCGTACTCGTCCCCCTGGACCGCGAGCAGCCGATCGCCGATGGCGAGGGAGAGACCCGTACCGGCGAAGACCAGCCTGCGGATCGGCGCGTGGAGGAACTGGGTCTCGGTACGCCGCGGCTCGAGGGCGTTCCAGCGCGCGCGGGCGCGGATCTCCTCCGCGGTCTCGAAGCTCTGCGGCAGCTCGTCCTGGCCGGGAATGCTCTGGGCGCGAGTGCCGAGGGGAACGATGGCTTCAGGGGGCGACCCCGGCGAGTCGTCGGCGGTGAAGGCCAGGTAGGTGGTGGCGGCGACACCGGGTCCGAGCTCGTAGCCAATGGCCCGCGCCAGCTCGAGGAGCGAGCGTCGCTCGACGGCGGTCTTCAGATAGCTCTCGTTGGCGATCCGCTCCTGGTAGAAGGTCAGGACGTCGAGGACCGTCGCCCAGCCATCGACCAGGGCCACGGTCAGATCGTCGTCGCGCCGCGTGGTCAGCTCGGAAAGCGCCGGTGACGCCGACAGCCCGGCGAGCATCGACGCCTTGAAGCGAGCGTGGGTGCCGGCGCGGTAGGCGATGGCCGACAGCCCTGGGCGGTTGGCGAGCTCCACGGGCGTCTCCGAGGTCACCCCCTCGCAGCATTCGCAGCAGGTCCGTAGCGCGTCGGCGTCGCTCACGGTGTGCCTCCTCGGCAGAGATCCACGGTACGGGTCACGAGCCACCTCCCATGAGCAGCCGCAGCCGGCCGTTCTCGGGCAAGTTGGGATCGTTGTCGAGCTGGGCGATCTCGAGCCGGCCGATGGCGAGCACGCCACTGGCGATCTCGTCCTCCGGCGCTCGGCTCCAGCGCTGGAAGCGCGTCACCTCGACCGAAGCGACCCCCTCGACGGCGCTCGCCGCGGCGATGATGGGCGACAGATAGACCGGCTGGCCGAAGGTCCACCGGTCCGGGTGGAAGAGACCCCGACGCCCGTCGCCCAGCGCGCGGTTCGAGAACACCCGGCGGAGCTCGAGGACGACGTCGGAGCGCAAGTAGCCCTTCTCGAGACAGATGCGGAGCTCTAGGTCGAGGGGGACGAAGCGCGGGCCGTCGATCTCGAGGTCGTAGCCCGCGAGGCGGAAGAAACCCAGGTGCTCGCGCAGCCGCTGCTCGAAGTCGGCGTCGACACCGAGCCCGCCCTTGCGATCGACGGTGACGAAGACGGTGTACCAGCTGCCGGTCCAGCGGAAGGTGGCGGCGGCGCGATCGACCTCCGGGTGGCGCTCGGCGGCACGCGCATAATCGTCCTCGGTCACCGCCCGCAGCTGGTCGCGGAAGGCCTGGGGCGCGTATTGCCGCGCGTCCTCGAGGGCCTCGGGAGCCCGGCCGCCGGCCGCCGGCAAGGGGTTCCGCACGGCCCCGATGCCCGCCACGGTGGTCACGGCCCGGACCAGCACGTCGGCGCCCAGGTTGCCGTCGAGACCGTTGCCGATGCGGTAGGTGGGCTCGAACACCGTCTTCGCCACCGGCCGGCGGCCGTGGACGCCGTCGCCGAAGCGCAGCCGGGCGTGGCGGTCCTCCTCCATCTCGACCACCAGCTCCTGGGCGAAGGCACCGCTTTCGAGCAGGTCGCGACGCGGTCTCCAGGTGGCCCCGCCGCCTTCGAGCCGGAGCTGCGGCTCGGCCTCCGCGGGACCGTAGGCGACGAGAGTGCTCGCCGCGGGCAGCACCGCCGGTGGCGTCGGGTCCCCGGCGCGGGGGAAGAAGCCGTCGGGAAGCGGCGCGGCGAAGGTCAGCGAGGGCTCCTCCAGCCGCGGCTCGAACCGGACGGCGTCTCCGGCCTCCGAATCCTCGGGCACCGGCCCCAGGAGCGCGCCGCGGACACTCCAACCGTGATCCGCGGGTACCAGGTTGCCCCGCGCGACACTGACCCCCTCGTGATAGCGGGCGCCGTGCTGGTCGTCGGTCCTACCCGAGACGCACAACGGGAAGGGCAGGGCGTCGGCCGGGTCCCAGGTGACTTCGACGACCGGTGTGCTGTCCAGCGGATCGGTAGCGGTGAGGACGCTGGTCAACCGCACGACGTGGCGGTGGCGGGGATCGGCATCGGCAGCGACCCCGGTACGCGGACCGAGGACCTCTTCGAAGAGCAGGAAATCGCCCTCACCGAGCCCCGCCGCCTGGCCCTCGTCGGCCAAGGGCCGTCCCTGAAGCCGCCGGCTCCGGGCGTGGCCGTCGGTGTCGGCGGGGCGTACGGGCAGCGGCCCGACCAGCGTGGCGGCGGTGGCCCCGACGGGAAGGCAACACTCGCGATCGCTCCAGGTGTAGAGCGCGATCTCGCCGAGCTCCGGGTGGAGCACCAGGTCGCTCATCGTCTCGAAGACCACGGCGCCCTCGTCGACCGCCCGCGGAAGCCCTTCCGGTGGCAGCGTCGGAGCCGTCGAGCTCCCGGTGCGGGTCGCCACCGCGGTCCCCGGGATGCCGGCCAGGGGATCCGGACCGGGGAGCACCACGCCGGCCGCGCCGGCGTCGACACCGAAGGCGATGAAGGCGCGCGCGTTGACTCCCTCGTGGAGGAAATAGTCGACCAGCCGCGCGTGACGGCGCACCGACACGCGGCGCCGGGCGGTGCCCAGGTAGGCCTCGGTGGCCACCGCGTCCTGGAAGTACGACAGGTGGTCGCCGACGTAGGCCATGAGCTCGACCAGCGCGACACCCAGATCCGCGGGGCTACGCTCGCGCCAGGCGGGGGCGGTCACCGACAGCCGGTCGAGGAGCAGGCGCCGGAAGCTCGCATAGTCCTTGGCCAGGTAGTCGATCCGCGGCTCGTCGAACACCGGCGGCGGACAGGCACCCGTGTCCTTGCAGTCGAAGTCGCTCGGGCATTCGACCTTGAACGAGAACTCCACCGCTACCAGGCGCGGATCGAAGGTAGGCGGCCGCTTCTTGGAGTCGGCGGCGTCGACCAGCCGCAGGGTGTAGGGCGAGAAATCACCGGCCACCTCGGTCCGCACGACGAGCCAACGCCCGGGCTCCGCCTCGCCGGCGAAGTGCGCCGCGAGGAAGGCCTTCTCCGCCGCGCTCACCTGGCTCGCCGGAGCGCCCGCGACGTCGGGCAGCGGCAGCGCCCAGCGGACCCCGACCGGGCTCACCCGGACACCACCCTCGATCCGCACGTTGGCGCGGGTGAAGCCGGCGATCAGCCCCTCGAGACACCGCACCACCAGGAGCTTTTGCGCCAGCCCCGCCGGCGCCTCGGTATCGAGGACCTCGAGATAGTCGATGCCGTCGAGCCCCGGTGTCGCCCGCACCCGCGCCCGGCGCTCCTCGTCGCCACAGTGATAGCGCGCGCTCACGGCCTCAGCCCTCCACTCCAAAGGTCGCGCTCGCCTCCTCGCCGGTGGCGACGAGGCGATAGCGGACGGTGATCTCGAGCCTCGAGTCCTCTGTCGTCACCGCCACCCCCTGGACCTCGATGCGGTCGCCGAGGTATTGCGCCAAGGCTCCCTGGAGCGTGAACTGGAGCGCCGCGGCGAGCTCGGTGCTCGCCGGGGCGAAGACCAGCTGGCGCAGCCCGCTGCCAAAGTCCGGCCGGTTGACCCGTTCGCCGGGGCTGGTGAACAGCAGCTGCTCGATGAGGTCGCGGACATGGTCGGCGTCGCCGGTGACGGCGGTACGTCCGCCGGGGCTGATGCGGTAGGGGAAGTCGAGGTTCATTGGCCCACCACCCGGGTCTGGGTCACGGTGACGATCAGCGGCGTGCCCGTGGGAGCGCACACCGCCTGGCTGTCGAGCAGCAGGAGCGGCATGCCGTTCGAGGTGACGCGGGTCGCCGACGAGACGAAGCTCGCGGTGACGCAAGGGCCGTTGCCGGCTGTCGGCGGCGGCAGCGCGCAACCGGCGACCATCCACGGCGGACCGAGGGCGACGGTGGGTTGTCCGCTCACCGTCACTCGCGGGTTGGGCACCGTCGGCTGCGTCTGGCCGCCGTGGGAGCACAGCACCGTGGCGCCGACGTGGAGCAGGAATCCGGGCATCGTCCCTCCTCGGCCCTCAGATGACCACCAGGGCGCCGTTGTTGATGGTCACCGACGGTCCCACCATGACCAGCGACGCGCCCTTGCCGTTCTGGATGTAGATGCCGGTGTCGTTGACGATCAGCGTCGCGCCGGTGGTGCTCTTGAGCATGATGCCGCCGGTGGGACCGGGGACGTCGCTGACGATGAGCCCGTTGCCCAAGGTGGTCTGGAGGGTCATCGACGAGATCACCGGTGGCGCCGTGTGCGACAGGAGCGGCACCTCCGCCGGCGAGCCCCAGAAGCCGCCGACCCAGATCGGGAAGTCGGCTTCGCCGCGCTCGAACTCGACCCACACGCCGGAACCGATGGGTGGCACGGCGAAGAGGCCGTTCTGGATCCCCGCCGCCGGCAGACAGGGCATCGCCCAACTCGACGGCACCAGCGCCGAGACGTCGGGGACCATCACCTGGATCCGCCCCTGCTGCAGCGGGTCGAGGTTGTTGATGACCGTGCCGCGATACTTGCCGTAGTACTTCTTGCCATCGCTCATGCAGGTACCCTCGGCACGGTGGAGATCAGCCCGTTGCGGGTGAGCGAGAAGCTCTGCTTGAATTCGCCGCGCTTGATGCGGTGGGTCACGCTCGAGACGTAGTACAGACCGTCGAAGGCCTGGCCGGCGCCGCGCACGCCGACCAGCCGGCGCGCCTT
>JAGQSE010000110.1 GCA_020439725.1 Acidobacteriota bacterium | reverse complement strand
TCGGCCCCGAGCTCGTCGAGCCCGGCGGGAATCTCGCGTCGCTCCTCGCCTCCCCGGCCGTCACCGAGCAGCCAATCGTCCTCGGGCAACAGGTTACCCACCGCGATGGGGAACCAGCGGCAGGTCGAGATCAGCACCGGGGCGCCTTGGAGGCGTGTGTTGCGCACCGTCCAGGGAAGCACCACCGCCGCGGCCGACAGGACGAAGACGAGGGCCGAGATCCAGGCCCGCCGAGGCGGCCAGGCCTTCCCTCGGGTCTCGATGGTGCGGGAGCTCCACAGGATCCACGCGGCGACCACAACGGCGAAGTAGAGCCAGATCTCCTTGGTCAGCGCGGTGGCACCGAGGACGAGACCGCCCGCGATCAGCCAGGGCATCGCGCGGCTCTGACACCAGCGCGCGAGACACCACAGCGTCGCGGCGAGAAGCGTCGCCGCCAGCAGCTCGGACCACAGGAAGTGGCTGTAGTGGACCAGCGAGGGCTGGACTGCCGCGGCCAGCCCGGCGACGAAGCCCGCGCGCTCGTCGAACCGCCGCCTGGCCAGGTCCGCAACCAGGACCACCAGAAGGAGCCCCAGGCCGATCTGCGCCCACCGCACGGCGTCGAGATCGTCCCCCGACGCCTCGAGCACCAGTGCCATGGCGGCCGGGTAGAGGGGTGGCCGGAACGATCCGGGATGACCCTCGCCGGCGGCGATGGACCGCGCCGTGCGGACATAGTAGGCCTCGTCGCCCCGCAAGGTGTCGACGTCTCGGAAGGGTTGCCAGGCGAGCCAACGGACCGCCGCTGCCACGAGCAGCAGGGCGACGAGAAGCGTCCACCAGCGAGCGCTGGGGGATGAGGTGTTGGTCATGGGGCGGAGGGGTTCCGCACCGGCTCAGGCGACGGTCTCGCGGACCACTTCCTCGATCGACGTCACGCCTTCGCGGATCTTGTGCAAGCCGCTATGACGAAGGGTGAGCATGCCGCCCTCCATGGCCCGCTGGCGTAGCTCGTAGGAGCTGGCCCCCGAGAGGATCATCTCGCGCAGGTCGTCGTCGACGGGCATCACCTCGTAGAGACCGACACGCCCCTTGTAACCGGTGTTGTTGCAGCGGTCGCAGCCACGGCCACGGAAGAGCTTGAGGCCGCGGGCCTCACGTTCGTTGAAGCCGACGTTGACCAGCGCTGCGACGGGCATCTCGACCGGCTCCTTGCAGAAGCTGCAGACGCGGCGGACGAGACGCTGGGCGACCACCATGTGCACCGAGGTCGCCACCAGGAACGGCTCGATGCCCATGTTCATCAGACGACTGATCGACGACGGCGCGTCGTTGGTGTGCAGCGTCGACAACACCAGGTGGCCGGTCATGGCGGCCTTGATCGCGACCTCGGCGGTCTCGAAGTCACGGATCTCGCCGACCAGGATGATGTTCGGGTCCTGGCGCAGGAAGGAGCGGAGCGTCGAGGCGAAGTTGAGCCCGATCTGCTCCTTCATCTGCACCTGGTTGATACCCGGCAGGTTGAACTCGACCGGGTCTTCGGCGGTCATGATGTTGACCTCCGGAGTGTTGACCCGCGACAACGCCGAGTACAGCGTGTTGGTCTTGCCCGACCCCGTCGGCCCGGTGACCAGGACCATGCCGTAGGGCTTCAAGATCGCCTGCTCGAAAGAGCGCAGCGACTCCTGCTCGAAGCCCAACCTGGTCAGGTCGAGCATCAGGTTGTCCTGATCCAGGAGACGCATGACGATCTTCTCGCCGAAGAGCGTCGGTAGCACCGAGACGCGATAGTCGAGGGACTTGGCCTTGCCGCCGATACGCGTCCGGATCTTGATGCGTCCGTCCTGCGGCAGACGCTTCTCGGCGATGTCCAGCTTGGACATGATCTTGGCGCGGCTGGTGATCGCCTCGCGCAGCTTGAGCGGCGGCCGCATCACCTCGTAGAGCAGACCGTCGATGCGGTAGCGGACCCGGAACTCTTTCTCGTAGGGCTCGATGTGGATGTCCGAGGCGCCGCGTTTGATGGCGTCGGTGAGGATCAGGTTGACCAGCTTGACCACCGGCGCGGTCTCGGACTCCTCTTCGAGGGAAGCCAGGTCGAGGTCCTCGTCCTCCTCGAGCAGCTCGAGGTCCGACTCGACGTCCTCGGTCAGGTCGTCCATGACCTTCTTGAGCTCGACGGCGTGGGTCGAACCGTAGAACTTGTCGATCGAAGCGCGGATGGCGACGTCCGAGGCGAGCACCGGCTGCACCTGGTAGCCGGTCATGAACTTGATGTCATCCATGGCGAACACGTTGCTCGGGTCGCTCATGGCCAGGGTGACCTTGGCGCCGGCCTTCGAGACCGGAAGCACCGTGTACTTGCGCGCGATGTCGGCGGGGATGATGTTGATGACCGACTCGTCGACCTCCATGTTGGTGAGGTCGAGGGCCGGGACACCGAAGTGCTTGGACAGGAACTCGATCAGATCGCCTTCGGAGAGGAAGCCCAGGCTGACCAGCGCCTCGCCGAGGCGCCCCCCTTGCTCCTTCTGGTGCTGGAGGGCCTGCTTGAGCTGCGCCTTGTCGATTCTGCCCGCCTTGAGGAGGGCCTCACCGAATCTTTCTTGCATGACCATTCCTGTACGTCTGGACCGCGGCTTTGCCGTGCCCGGTACCGCTTGGGGGGTCTAAAGACCACGGCCGGGACGGGCTGTCCACGACGATGACCTCGGCGTCTTGAGTAGGCAGGCTCCCCGAACACCTTCTAGACGAAGGTCCTGTCGGTGCTGCCCGGAAAGAATAGCAGTCTAGCAATCCGATGCGACGGGGGTCAACGCGAGCCAAGCCCTGTGCCGGAAGGGGTTTCGAGCAGTCTCAGGGAGCGCTCGACCACCGCCTCGGGGGGGATCGCGAGGAGGCAAGCCTTGGCCCCGTCGAAGCGGCGATGGCAGAAGCTGCACGGCAACCGCACCGCGATGGTGTTCTCCGGGTGGGCGTAGGGGCCATGACTTTGGGGATCCGTCGGGCCCATGATCTCGAGCACGGGGGCACCCAAGGCGTGGGCCAGGTGGGTCGGTCCCGTGTCGCCGCCGAGGACCAAACGGGCGTGGCGGCACAAGGCTGCGAAGGTCGGCAGATCGACCAGGCCGAGCGATCTCGCGACACCACCGCTGGCCGCCGCCACCGCCTCGCCGAGGACCTCCTCGCCGGGCCCGGTGGCGACCCAGGTGGTCAGCCCGACCCGCTCGGCAAGACCGCGGGCAACGGCGCCCCAACGCTCCGCCGGATAGGTCTTGTTGCCCCAGGCGGTCCCCGGAACGACCAGTGCCAGCTGTTCCGGCGCTTCGGCGAGGAGCGCCGCCGCGCTCGAGGGTGGATCGGCGAGCAGTCGTTCCCCGGCGAAGCCGGCCGGCTCGGCGGACAGCCCGAGCCCCGTCAGAACCGACAGCGCCCGGTCCACCGCGTGGACGCCCTGGGGCGGTACCGGCCGGTTGATCCACAGCGCGCTCGACGGCTCGCGCCGCGAACGACGGTCGAGCCCGATCCGCACCTTGCACCCCGAGGCCCAGGCCACCAGGCCGCCCTTGTGATTACCCATCAGCTCGAGCACCGCGTCGGCGCGGAAGCGTCGAAGGACACGCCGGGTCTCGAGGATCTCTTTCAGGGTCGCGGGGGAGAAAAGGCGGCGGCGCCAGGGGCGGAAGTCCACCGGGATCAGCTCGTCGATGTCCGGGTGTCCGGCGAGGAGCGACGCCATCGAGCGCTCGACGACCCACCCAACATGCGCGTCCGGCCAGTGCCGGCGGAGCGCGGTGAGCACCGGCAGACAGTGGACGATGTCGCCGAGGGCGCTCGTGCGGATCAGCAACAGCCGCATGCGTCGGGGGAGGTCAGGGCAGCGCCCGGACCGCGGCGATGAGATCGCTCGTGTTGTGGTCCTTGGGATCACCGACCAGCCGCGTCTCACCACCGTAGGCTCGTACCACCGGATATTCGGGGACCCGCTCGGGGGTGCCGTAGTCGGGCCCCTTGCAATGCACCTCGGGCTCGAGA
>JAGQSE010000109.1:2468-4318 GCA_020439725.1 Acidobacteriota bacterium | reverse complement strand
GAGAAGAGGACCCGGTCACCGGGGGCGAAGACGAAGGCACCACCCTGCTGCCAAGGGTCGCCCTGGACGCTGCCTTGGAGGTTGCCGCCGGCGAGCGCGCGGGCGGCGTTCTTGAGCACACCGAGACGGAAGGTGGAACCCTTGTCGCGGCGCAGGCCGGCGGCGGCGTAGGCGGTGAGGTCGGGGTCGGTGAGCAGCTCGAAGGGAAGCTCGCGCTCCTCCTGGAAGCGGGCGGCTTGTGCCGGGCTGCCATTGCCCACGACGGCGAGGTGGGCGCCTCGGGCCTGGATCTCAGGGTCGATGTCGCGCAACTGCACGACCTGCTCGCGGCAGAACAGTCAGCCGTAGTGGCGGACGAAGACCAGCACCGCGGGTCGCTCGTGCCACAGGCCACCGAGGCGCACGGATCGACCGTCGACGTCGAGCACGTCGATGTCTCGAAGGCGTTCGGCGGCGAGACGGTCTGGAGACTGACGGTTGCGGCTCACGGGCACCTCCTGGCTCGGTGAGCCTCAAACCCTACCATCGGTGGCTGGTGCGCCCGAGCCGTGCCCGTCGTGGAGACGCCGACCCTGCCATGGCGAGGGATCGGGCCACGGTTTGGCGTGGTACCGTTCGCGCCACGGAGACTTCGCCTACCAGGGACTGCTGCGATTCTGGAGGACGCCGATGGCCGAGACACAGGGCGCCGCGCGGGGAGCGGGTGCCAAGCTGCCGACCACCGCCTACGAGCTCAAGCCCGGAGAGACCTACGTTCCGCCCACCGCCGGTCAGACGCTGGCGGAGTTCACCGTCAAGGCGGTGATCACGGGTGCCCTCCTGGGGGTCGTCTTCGGCGCCGCCAACACCTATCTGGGGCTCAAAGCGGGGCTGACGATCTCGACTTCGATCCCGGTCGCGGTCCTGACGGTGGTGGCGTTCCGGTTGCTCGGTGTCCTGGGCATTCGTAACTCGATCCTCGAGGCCAACCTCTCGCAGACCATCGGCTCGGCGTCGTCCTCGGTGGCGTCGGGCGTGCTGTTCACGATTCCCGCCCTGTTCATCTGGGGGATGGCGCCGGCGTGGCGGCAGATCACGCTGCTGGCGATGGCCGGCGGGCTGATCGGCGTCTTGGCGATGATCCCGCTGCGGCGCTACCTGATCCAGAAGGAGCACGGCAAGCTGCCCTATCCGGAGGGTCTGGCCTGTGCCGAGGTGCTGGTGGCGGCGGAGGGCGGCGGCCGGCAGGCTTCGCCGGTGTTCTGGGGGCTCGGAGTGGGGATGCTGTGGAAGCTCCTCACCGACGGCTTCAAGGTGGTGGCGGGCGATTTCGAAGCCCGGATCGCGGGGAAGGCCGAGGTGGCGGTGGGGGTCTCGCCGGCGCTCATCGGTGTCGGCTACATCCTCGGTCTGAGGGTGGCGACGGTGATGGTCGCCGGCAGCGCTCTGTCGGCGCTGGTGATCATTCCGGTCATCGACTGGTGGGGCGCCGCGCAGACGGTGCCGATCTACCCGGAGACCGAGAAGCTGATCTCGGCCATGTCCGCGGGGGACATCTGGAACCGCTACGTGCGCTACATCGGTGCCGGTGCGGTGGCGACGGGAGGCTTCATCACGCTGATCAAGTCGATCCCGACGATGATCGAATCCTTCAAGCTGGGCTTTGCGCAGCTGCGCCGGAGCGTCGGTACGGGTGCGGCGGCGGAAGAAGAACGCACCGACCGGGACCTTTCCTTCAAGGTCGTGCTGCTCCTCCTGGTCGGTGTGCTGCTCGTCCTGACCCTGGTGCCGGGGATCCTCGGTTCCATCGACACGGTGGTGGTCCGCGGCGTGGCCTCGCTGCTGATCGCGGTCTTCGCCTTCTTCTTCGT
>JAGQSE010000109.1:0-2422 GCA_020439725.1 Acidobacteriota bacterium | reverse complement strand
TCCGGGATGACCATCGCGACGCTCCTCGGGGTGTCGATGATCTTCTTCGCTCTCGGCTGGACCGACACCGCCGGCAAGGCGACGGCGCTGATGGTGGGGACCGCGGTGTGCATCGCGGCCTCCATCGCCGGCGACACGTCGCAGGACCTCAAGACGGGGTTCCTGCTCGGCGCGACGCCGCGCTGGCAGCAGATCGGCGAGCTGATCGGCGTGGTCACGTCCGCGGGTTTCGTCTGTCTGGTGGTGATGCTCCTCGATCGCAGCGTCGAGGGCGGTCTCGGCGGTGCCGAGCTGCCGGCGCCGCAGGCGGTGCTGATGAAGCTGGTGGTCGACGGCGTCCTCGACCAGAACCTGCCCTGGGCGCTGATCGGCATCGGCGTCGCCATCGCGCTGGTGGCGTGGGCCTTGCGCATGCCGGTGCTGGCCTTTGCCGTCGGAGTCTATCTGCCGCTCTCGACCATGGCACCGGTGTTCCTGGGCGGACTGCTGCGCTATCTGCTGACCCGCAAGCAGCCCAGCGAAGAGGCTGATCGCCGGCGCGAGCAGGGTGTCCTCTTCGGCTCCGGCCTGGTCGGCGGCGGCGGACTCACCGGCGTGTTGCTCGCCGCTTGGGTCGGGCTTCGCGGTGGCTCGCGGATCGAGGGCTTCCACCTGGGGCTGGCGCCTTGGGGCACCGAGCTCCTCGCCCTCGTCGCCATCGGCGGCATCCTCGGTCTGATGGCATGGTTCGCGACCCGCCGGCTCGATTGAAGCGGTGACGACGGAGGCATGACGTGAGCGGCAATGCTTGGGATCAACGCTTCTCCGGCGACGACTATCTCTACGGCACCGAGCCCAACGATTTCTTGCGCGAGCACGCGCAGTTTCTGCCCCCGGGCCGGGTGTTGTCGCTGGCCGAGGGGGAGGGCCGCAACGGCGTTTTTCTCGCCGAGCGCGGTTATCGGGTGGTCGGCGCCGACTCGTCGGCGGTGGGGCTGTCGAAGGCCCGGCGGCTGGCGGCGGAGCGCGGCGTCGAGATCGAGACCCACCTGGTCGACCTGGCGGAGCTCGAGATCGAGCCGAGAGCCTGGCAGGGCGTGGTCTCGATCTTCTGTCATCTCCCGCGCCCGGTGCGGCGTCGTCTCTACCGGCAGGTGGTCGAGGGTCTCGCCCCCGGTGGAGTGTTGCTGCTCGAGGCCTACAACCCGGCGCAGCTCGGTCGGGGAACCGGTGGCCCTCCCGTCGCCGAGCTGATGGTCGACCTCGTGTCGCTGCGCGAGGATCTCGCCGGTCTCGAGCTGCTCCACGCCGTCGAGCTCGAACGGGACATCGAGGAGGGGCGCCTCCACCGCGGACCGAGCGCGGTGGTGCAGGTCGTGGCGCGGCGGCCGGTGACGAAGTCCTGAACGACGCCTTCGCCGGAGCCAGCGTGGCGGATCTGTGACGAGGTAGCCCTGCCCCGTTGTGAAGGCCGTCGGGTGTCGGCTATCCTCGGGAAGCTCCGTCTGCTTTTTTCTTCTCTTGGTTGTGCTGTCCGTGTGTCTCCCCTGGTCGTGATCCGGGGCGGTGAGGGTGTGTTCGTTTGTTTTAGCTTGCTCTGGACCAACTTTTCGGGGGGCGAAGGCATGGGCATCGAGATCGCGACGCGACGCGTCGTCGTGTGGGTGGGGATCGTCTTGGGTTCGCTGGCCGGGTTCTCGGCTGGAGCGCAGCCGCTGCAGAAGGCCGCGGTCCAGCTCGATGCCGGTGGCACCAAGCTCACCGGTGACACCTTCGCCTACCGCCTGACCTATCGCTGCAACGCGATCTCGGGTGACTGTCTCAACGCCCGGGTGATCGACATGTTGCCCCCCGAGGTGGTGTTCGTGTCGGCCATCGGCACCACCGATGTGGCGACCATCAACACGCCGGCGGTGGGTGCCACCGGTACCGTCGAGTTCGTCATGGTCAGTCCGTTGACCGCGGGCAACAGCGGCGACCTGGTGATCAACGTCCGCTTCCCCAACGGCTCGACCCCCGACGGCACGGTCGCGACCAACGTCGCTACGGCGGAAAACCTCGATCCGACCTTGAACCCTTTCACCACGCCACCGGTGTCGGTGACCGCCGTGGCGCAGCCGGCGGCAACGCTGTCGAAGCAGCTGCTCACCGCTGCCAACCTCGATTTGCCCACCACCTATCGGCTGCGGGTGCAGGTGCCGAACTCCTCGGGGACGCTCAATCTGACGGGCATCTCGGTGGTCGATACGCTTCCCGCCGGGGCGGTCTTCAACGGTGCCAGTCCGGCGGCGGATTGCGAGCCCGGCTGTGTCGGTACGACCCCGGCGACCTTGACGTGGTCCGGGCCCTACAGCGTCAACGTCGGTGGCAACCTCGACTTCAACGTCACCGTCGTCTACCCGAGCGCCACCTTCACCAGCGGCACCTCGGTGACCAACAGCTT
>JAGQSE010000108.1 GCA_020439725.1 Acidobacteriota bacterium | reverse complement strand
GGCTGGGGCCTGTCGGCGATCCTCCTCCCCCACCTCGAGACGCTGATCCACGTCTTCATCGGCGCCACGTTGTGCGCCACCAGCGTCGGCATCACCGCCCGGGTGCTCGCCGACCTCGGGAAGCTCCAGAGCCGTGAGACCAAGGTGATCCTCGGCGCCGCCGTGATCGACGACGTCCTCGGTCTGGTGATCCTCGCCGTGGTCCAGGGCGCGATCATCGCCGCCGGCTCGGGCACCGCCATCGACGGCGGCCAGATCGTCGGCATCATCGCCAAGGCCCTCGCCTTCCTGGTCGGCGCCATGGTCTTCGGCTCACTCCTTTCGCCGCTGATGTTCCGGATGGCCACCTACCTGCGGATCAAGGGCCTGCTGCTCTCGCTCTCCCTGGCCTTCTGCTTCCTCCTCGCCTACCTCGCCAACCTCATCGACCTGGCGCCCATCGTCGGCGCCTTCGCCGCCGGCCTGATCCTCGACGAGGCGCACTACGAGGACTTTCGCCGCAAGCACGAGGAGCATCCCCTCGAGGATCTCCTCCACCCCATCAACCAGTTCCTGGTGCCGATCTTCTTCGTCCTCATGGGCACCCGCGTCGACCTCTCGACCTTTGGGCAGAAGGGCGTCCTGGGCTTCGCGCTGCTGCTCTCGCTGGTCGCCGTGGTGGGCAAGATGGTGTGCGTCGTGGGGGTCCGCGAGAAGGGCCTCGACAGCCTCTCGATCGCCGTCGGCATGGTGCCGCGGGGCGAGGTCGGCCTGATTTTCGCCAACGTCGGCGCCGGGCTGATGCTCCATGGGCACCCGGTCATCGACCGCTCGGAGCTGTCGGCGGTGGTGATCATGGTGATCATCACCACACTCCTGACGCCGCCGGTGCTCAAGGTGACGCTGGCGCGGGGAGATCGGCGCAAGGCGCGACGCGAGGCCGCCGGCGCGGCCTGAAACGCTCGGACCTCTATTTCTCCGGTTTCTTGGGCTCGTCGGGAGGCGTTGCACCGGCGGTGTCGGGCTCCTTGGGCAGCACGATCACCACGTCACCGGGCTCGACCAGCCCCAGGTCCTCCCGCGCCAGCCGCTCGAGGGTGTTGGGATCGTCCTGCAGCCGGTGGATCCGTTGCTCTAGGGCGGCGATACGCGCCTGGGCGTCGCGGATCTCGAGCTCCAAGGCGGCGACCCGCTGGCGCGCCTGGCTCAGGTCGCGGTAGCTCTTGACGCCACCGAGCACGACCAGCAGCACCAGGACGGCCGCGGTCACGCCGAGGAAGGGGCGGAGGGGGTTGCGGCCGGGGGATGGCTCGGCGCTCATGGCTGCGAGGTCAGGGTCCAGGGCGGCCGGATCCACGGTCCGGCGCCACGGGTCCGGTCACGGACCGGCCCGCGGGAGGGGCTCAAGCCTTGAACCGCGGGAAGGCCGCCACGCCGGGATAGCTGGCGGCGCCCTCGAGCTCCTCCTCGATACGCAGCAGTCGATTGTACTTGGACACGCGATCGCTACGGCACGGCGCCCCGGTCTTGATCTGCCCCGCCCGGGTGGCCACCGCCAGGTCGGCGATGGTGGTGTCCGAGGTCTCGCCGGAGCGATGGCTGATGACGTTGGCGTAGCCGTGGTCCCGCGCCATGGCGACGGCCTCGAGGGTCTCGGTCAAGGTGCCGATCTGGTTGACCTTGACCAGGAGCGAGTTGGCCAGCCCTTGGCGGATCCCCTCGGCGAGGATCTTGGGGTTGGTGACGAAGAGATCGTCACCAACCAGCTGGACCCGGCTGCCCAAGGCATCGGTGAGCCGCTTCCACCCGGGCCAGTCGTTCTCTGCCAGCCCGTCTTCGATCGAGACCAGCGGGTACGCGCCGATCCACTCGTCATAGAGGGCGATGAGGTCATCGCTCGACAGCCCCGTGCGGCCTTCGCCGGCGAGGGCGTAGCGCACGACGTCGCCTTCACTCGCTTCGACCAGCTCGCTGGCAGCGACGTCGAGAGCCAGGCAGACGTCCTCGCCGGGGCGATACCCGGCCTGCTCGATGGCCTGGACGAGGAGGTCGAGGGCCTCGCGGTTGCTCTTGAGGTTGGGGGCGAAACCGCCCTCGTCCCCCACCGCGGTGACCATCCCCTGCTTTTTGAGCACGCCCTTGAGACCGTGGTAGATCTCGACGCCCGCGCGAAGGGCCTCGGAAAAGCTGTCGAAACCCACCGGCACGAGCATGAACTCCTGGATGTCCACCGAGTTGTCCGCGTGGGCGCCACCGTTCAGGACGTTGAGCAGCGGTACCGGCAGCACCGTCGCGGCGGGACCGCCGAGATAGCGGTAGAGCGGTAGGCCGGTGGCCGCCGCCGCGGCCTTGGCCACCGCCAGAGACACGCCGAGGAGGGCGTTGGCCCCCAAACGGCCCTTGTTCTCGGTGCCGTCGAGACGCAGCAGAGTGCCGTCGAGCTGAGCCTGGTCACGGACGTCGCAGCCTTCGAGCTCGGCGGCGATGATCTCGAGCACGTGGTCGACGGCACGGGTGACACCCTTGCCGCCATAGCGCTCGTCGCCGTCGCGCAGCTCGAGCGCC
>JAGQSE010000107.1 GCA_020439725.1 Acidobacteriota bacterium | reverse complement strand
AGCCGGCGTTGCAGAAGGCCGAGACCGAGTGGAAGACGCCTTTCCAGATCGCTTCGAGGAGGGGCGAGCCGTGGCGGGAGAAGGCATAGGTCAACCAGCCGGCGCCGAGCAGCTCGACAGCCAGGGTCGAGACGACGATGAAGCGGGTCAGGACGTACGCGGTGCGCCCGGCCTGGAGGTCGAGCATCTCCTTGAGGGCCCCCTCGCCGCGCAACCCCAGGCTGCCGCCGAGGATCAAGGTGGCGAAGGTCGAGAGCACCATGATCCCCAGGCCGCCGACCTGGATCAGCGCCAGGATGACGCCGTGACCGAAGGACGAGAAGGCGGTGGGCGTGTCGAGGACGATGAGGCCGGTGACACAGGTGGCGCTGGCGGCGGTGAACAGGGCGTCGAGGGCGCCGATGGAGCGGCCCGGTGCCGCCGCCGACGGGAAGGTCAGGAGGACGGTGCCCACCAGGATGATCGAGGCGAAGGAGAGGAAGACCAGCCGGGACGGGTGGCTGTAGAAGTCGCGCAGCACCTCGTCGGCGCTCTCCTGCTGGGCGTAGAGCAGCATCAGGAAGGCTGCCAGAGCCAGTCCCAGGAGCGAGAGCATGACGTTGGGCACCGCGGCGAAGAGCACGCCGAGGGCCGCGGGAGCGAGGACGAACCAGACGCCGCGGCTGCGCTCGTCGAGCAGGCCCCGAAACAGCGGGTAGGAGAGCGCGAGGACGCCGTAGCCGAGGAGGAAGCACAGCCCCCAGGCGACGAAGCCGCCGCTCAGCTGATAGCCGACCACCGCCACCGACAGCATCAGCGCGATGAGTGCCAGGTGGCGCACCGCGGGGTACCACTCCTCGAGCCAGCGGCCGGTGGCGGAGTCGCGGAGCTCGCGACGGGGCCGCGAGACCGGCCGCGCGGGAAGCAGGTGGCGGCCCAGCAGGATCAGGTTCCACAACACCACGACGCCGGAGACCACGGGATCCGAGGCCATGGGCGGGATGAACAGGCCGACGTTGAGGCAGTAAATTCCGGCGATGGCCAGCCGGGCGTTGCCTCGGCGCCGGAACAGCGCAGCGATCAGCCCGGCGGTGATCAGCGGCAGCGCGACGGCGTAGATGGCGCCAAAGCGGCTGACCCGGTCGGCGGCGCCGAAATAGCCGCCGGGCATGTCGATGGCCACCTGGGCGACCACCGACAGGGCGCAGGCACCGACCAGGAAGGCCGCGGAGAGACGGCGCTGGCGGCGGGTGGCGACGGTGATCATGGCGCTGGCGGTGGCAGGGTGCTTCCGCCAGGGCGCGGCCGCCGGCTCCGAGGCACGAGGGGATTCGGAGCTGGCGCGGGCGGATCGCTGGCGAGTCTAGCAGGGTGGCCCGGCGCCCGGAGCACTGTCGACGGGCCATACAATGCTTCCCGGAGGTATCCCGACATGCAGCCAGCGAAGGTCGGCCTGGTGGGGCTCGGCGCCTACGCCCCCGAGCGCGTGATGACCAACGACGAGTGGAGCCGCTACGTCGACACCTCGGACGCGTGGATCGTCGAGCGTACCGGGATCCGGCGCCGGCGTATCGCTGCCGAGGGGGAGACCACCGTCGATCTCGGTGAGAAGGCCGCGCTGGCGGCCCTCGCCGATGCCGGGCTCGGACCCGGCGACATCGACGAGCTCATCGTCGCCACCGATACGCCGGAGGTCTACCTCCCCGACACCTCGTCGATCCTCCAGCACCGCCTGGGGCTCGGCGCGGTGCCCACCTACGACCTGGGGGGTAGCGGTTGCGCCGGTTTCGTCCAGGCTCTCGACGTGGCGCGGTCGCGGGTCTTGACCGGCAAGCGGCGGGTGCTGGTGGTCGGGGTCGAGCTCCTGAGCCGGCTGATGAGCTGGACCGATCGCAACACCTGCGTGCTGTTCGGTGACGGCGCCGGTGCGGCGGTGGTGGGGGAGGTGCGACGCGGCGGCGAGATCCTCGCCGTGGTCGCCGGCACCGACGGCAGCCGCGCCGGCATCCTGGGCCTCGAGGTCGGTGGCACAAGGAAGCCCTTCACGCTCGAACGCGCCCAGCGCGACGAGCACCACGCCATCGTGATGAACGGTCGCGAGGTGTTCCGGGAGGCGGTGCACCACATGTCCGAGGCGGCGCAGCAGGTGC
Source organism: Acidobacteriota bacterium (assembly GCA_020439725.1). Classification (GTDB taxonomy): domain Bacteria; phylum Acidobacteriota; class Thermoanaerobaculia; order Multivoradales; family JAHZIX01; genus JAGQSE01. Next base: position 3,110 of record JAGQSE010000107.1, on the reverse strand, counting down.
TCGAGCTCGCCGGCGTGACCCTCGACGAGGTCGCGCTGGTGGTGCCCCACCAGGCGAACCTACGGATCCTCCAGGCGGTGGCCAAGGCGCTCGACGTGCCGGCCGGGAAGGTCTTCGTCAACGTCGAGGAGTACGGCAACACCGGCTCGGCGTCGATTCCGCTGGCGCTGGTCCAGGCGCGGGCGGCGGGGCGGATCCCCGCAGGAGCCCTGGTGCTCCTGACCACCTTCGGCGCCGGCTTTCACTGGGCGGCGGCGCTGGTGCGGTTCTAGAAACGGGAAGCGGCAGCGGCAGCTCGACGAGACGATCCGCCGCCGATCGGTATCTCCGAGGGATGCTGGTAGAGTCCGCGAGCCGTTGTTTCTGTTGTTGAAGATGTACCGTGGACTTCGGATCATCCAGCGCCGATGAGACCGCTCAGACCGGTGGCACCCGGCTTCTCGACGGACCGAGATCCGGGTTCACGAGTCGAGGAGGATCTCCATGGGCCGGATTCTGTTTCTATCGGACTTCGAGCAGGGGCATCTGTTTCCCACCTTTGGTCTGGCGTCGTCCCTCGAGGCTCGGGGCCATGAAGTGACCTATGCGGGGATCGCCGACATCGAGCCCTTCGTCACCCGCCAGGGCTTTGCCTTCCGCCGCATCTTTGAAGAGACCTATCCCGAAGGCGCCACCTCGCGTCTTCGCCGCGAGGCCCAGGCCGAGGCGGTGACCGGTGAGGAATCCCCGGCACGGGTGTTCAGTGACCATCTCGAACCCCTGATCGAGGGCAGCGTCGACGGCTTGATGGCCGAGGTCGAGCCGGACCTGGTGGTCTCGAGCCTCTTCCTGGCTCTCGAGACCTTGATCTTCCTCTACCGCTATCCGGTGCCCATGGCGGTCTTCACCCCCTGTCTGCGCGAGGCGGAGATGACCCCGGCCCTGCTGGCGGTGGAGGAGATCTTCAACCTCGACCACATCTCGTTCCAGATCCTCGAGCTGGCCATGAGCGGCGGCCACGAGGTGCGCAGTCTCGAGCAGCTGGCCCAGCCCCTAGCCGCGGTTCCCGAGATCCTCGCCTGCCCGCGCGAGTTCGATCTCCCCGACGTGGTGCGGAGCGGCGAAGTGCACTACGTCGAGCCGTGCATCCGCCGCGCCGGCAGCTCGGAGGGCGCGGTCGTCCTCGACGGCATGCCCGCCGGCAAGGAGCTGGTCCTGGTATCGCTGGGCAGCCAGACCGAGGTCTACCGCGACCTCGCCCGCCACCTCTACGCCAAGCTCTTCGACCTGGCCCGCGCCACCCGCGACGAGCCGTGGCACTTCGCCGTCTCGTTGGGCCCCGACTTCGAGCTGGCGGAGTTCGGTGAGATGCCCGAGAACGTCACCGTCAGCCGCTGGTTACCGCAGCTCGACCTGCTGCCCAAGGCGGCGCTGATGATCACCCACGGTGGTCTCGGTACGGTGAAGGAGTGCATCTTCCACGGGGTGCCCATGGTGGTGACCCCGATGTCCCGGGACCAGCCCGAGAACGCCGAGCGGGTCGCCCACCACCTTCTGGGCGTCGCCCTCGACCCGGCCACGGCCGGTGTCGACGACCTGGTGGCGGCGGTGCGGCGAGCGGCCTCCTCGCCGGAGATCCGCGCCGCCGTCGAGGCCATGAGCGTCGTGTTCCGAGCGGCCGAAGCGGAGCAGCGGGGGGCGAAGGTGATCGAGGGGCTGCTCAGGGGCTAGCCGCCGCCGGCGCCGTCAGCAGCTCGTCCTCGGGGTGCTGGCGGGTGAGCGTGAGGGTCCGGCGTTCCTCGCCCCGCCGGAGCACCACCGTGTTGATCTGTGTCGGGGCCACGTCGAGGAGCAGGCGGTTCGACAGGACGAGGCCGTGGAGGTCGTCGGGCAGGGAGATCTCGAAGTAGAGCCAGACCCCCTGGACCGAGATCTCCTTGCCGATGAAGGCCAGGGGCCGGCGCGCGCCCGCGGTGTCGGTGACTGTGAAGGTGTCGCGGAGCAGACCGGTGACGGCGCGGTCGAAGCCCACCGTCTCGGGAGTCGCGCCGCCCCGTTCCTCGAAGGCGGTGCGCAGGTCCTCGGGCAGCACCCGCAGCGAGACCTCGAGCACGTGGTCCGCCGGCTTGATCTCGGCTTCGGCCACGGTGGCGTGATAGGGATGCGCCGCCAGCGGCAGCGCCGCTCCGAGGAACGACGCGACGAACCAGGCCGCACAGACCTTGGCGAGACGCCGCTCCGTCCCAGGGGCGCTCGGTCCCGCACCGCCGCGGAGCTCCGCGGTGGCGGCTGCCCCGGCCCTCACCGCTTGCCCGAGCCCTTGCCCGCGGCGTCCTTCGCCCGTTGCATCGGGTTCTTCTCCTGCTTGTCCTTGAACAGCTCGAACCGCGTCCGGATGGGTTTGGGCGGCCAGGCGTTGTTGTCGAGATCGCTGTCGGCGGTCTCGAGGTGGGGATCGAGGACGATGGAGGTGATCTCGCGGTCCGTGACCAGGAGCTTCAGTGCCTTGTCCGGGTCGTGGCGCCAGATCTCCGCCGGGATCCGCAGCTCCTCCTCCGCGCCGTCGGCGTAGGTGATCTGGAGGATCACCGGCATCACCAGGCCGCCACGGTTCTCGAGCTCGACCACGTAAAAGGTGAGGTCGGTCTTGAGCAGCGCCTGCTCGTCGGTCTCGAGCTCCCCCAGGAGCTTCTCAAAGGTCTCCCGGTCCTCGGCGGTGACCGCGTACCGGTCGTAGGAGTTGTAGAAGTCCTTGAGCTCGGGGAAACGATCCACGAGCTTGGGCACGTCTCGGTTGCGCTCCTCGGTGAGGCTCGGCGGCGCCTCGTCGTGCTCGCGCCGTTCGCGGGCCTTCTCGATGTCCGGATCCTTGGTGTCGAGGGTGTAGAGGTAGACACCGGTGAGCGCGATGTCGACGTGATCGGTGCTGTAGAACCAGCCGCGCCAGAACCAGTCGAGATCGATGCCCGAGGCGTCCTCCATGGTGCGGAAGAAGTCCGCGGGCATCGGATGCTTGAAGCGCCAGCGGCGCGCGTACTCCTTGAAGGCGTAGTCGAAGAGCTCGCGACCGAGGATCGTCTCGCGCAGGATGTTGAGGGCCGTCGCTGGCTTGGCGTAGGCGTTGTTGCCGA
>JAGQSE010000106.1 GCA_020439725.1 Acidobacteriota bacterium | reverse complement strand
GCCGTCGTCGGCCATGCCGCCATGGCGACGGCGGGAATGCTTCCCCGCTGCGACTGGCTTGGGCCCAATCTGCGCCGGCTGCCGGCCGCCGGACCACCGGCGGTGGCCCTTACCTTCGACGACGGTCCGGATCCCGAGGTCACCCCCGCCGTCCTCGACCTGCTCGCCGACCACGGCGCCCGCGCCACCTTCTTCGTCATCGGCCGCCGCGCCGCACAGCACCTGGACCTGGCGGCCGAGATCGTCCGCCGGGGCCACCGCCTCGAAAACCACACCCAGCACCATGGCAAGGGCTTCGCCTGGCTCGGTCCGCGCCGGCTGGGGCGGGAGATCGACGAGGCACAGGCGGTGATCGCGGACGTCGCCGGCCGGGCTCCGCGCTATCTGCGAGCGCCGGCGGGCATCCGCAGCCCCTTCCTCGAACCGGTGCTGGCACGGCGGGGATTGATGCTCGCGTCGTGGACGCGGCGCGGGTTCGACACCGTCGACGGCGACCCCGAGCGGGTGCGTCGCCGGCTGCTCTCGGACCTCGCCGCCGGCGACGTCCTGCTGCTTCACGACGGCAACGCCGCGACCAGCCCCGGCGGCCGCCCCGTCGTCCTCGAGGTCTTGCCCGCCCTCCTCGAGGCCCTGCGAAACCGTTCCCTCGACACCGCCTTCCTACCCGAACCGGCGCCGGTCCAAGGACCGCGCTAGGGCGCCGGCGGACCCGGCGCCAGCTGCTCGAGCCGGCGGCGCACCAGCTCGGTGAGATCGGCGCGATCGAGCTCGAGGTACTCCTCCGGCTCGATGGCTGCGCCGAAACGGATCACCACCTTGCGCAGCCCGCGCAAAGGATGGAAGCCCGAGGTCTTGGTGGACAGCAGCTGCATGTTCTCGATGAACACCGGGACGATGGGAGCGCGCGCCTCGCGAGCGATGTAGAAGATGCCCGGCTGGCAGGGTTTGACGCTCAGACCGTCGCCGCGCGTGCCCTCGGGGAAGACCAGCAGCTCGAAGGCGGCGACCGAAGCCCCGAAGGCCCTCAGCTCCTGGATCCTCAGCTTGTTGAGGCGACCTCGCTCGAGCAGGTACCCGACCCGCGAGCTCAGGAAGCGCGACAACGCCGAACGCCGCCACACCGAAGCGTCCCCCAACACCAGGATCGGGCTACGGCCGTGGGACCAGAGGACGGATGCCACGAAGATCGTGTCGAGCAGGCTGACGTGGTTGCAGACGAAGACACGGTGAGGCCCCCGGCGATAGGCCGCCAGTCCGGGAGTGGCGCGGACGAAGGGGATCCGGAAGAGCGGGAACAGGATCACGCCGAGGATCCGCTGGAGCCATCGCGTCGTGGCGTCGGCGGACCGAGGCCGCGGCCGGCCCCTGTCGCCGCCCACATCCGTCCTGGACGCCTCAGCCTCGCCGGCGCCGCCGGCCTCGCGGGTCACGGTTCGGGTGCCTCGAGGACCATCCACGCCGCGGCGCCGCCGGCGGCCAGCCCCGTCGCCAGAATCCGCCGGGGCGGCTCGAGCGGCCCACCCGAATGGGGCACCACCCCGACCTCCGGGTCGGGCTCGGCGAAGCCCGCCGTCGGCCCCAGCGTCTCGCCGGACGCCGCCAGCACCGCCGGTCCGAGAAGCCCGCCGCCGTACTCGCCGAGGCACCCCTTGGGGGCGAACACGGGGGGTGGCCCTCCCGGCCAGAGACGCCGGAGAAGCGCCCCTTCGAGCCGATCTCCCGCCACCGCACCCGAGGCGCCGGAGACGACGAAGTCGATGTCGTCGGGGGAGAGACCCGCGGCGAGCAGCCGCGCTTCGAGAACTCCCGCCAAGACCGCCGGATCACGGCTCCAGCCGGTGCGGGGCGCCGCCGGGTCGAAGGCACCCACCGCGAGGCCGCAGGCCGCCAGCGGGCGACGGCCCCGCGCGCGGACCTCGTCCTCGCGCTCGAGGATCAGGGCTGTGGCACCCTCGGCGAAGACGAAGCCACTCCGCCGGCGATCGAAGGGTCGCGCGACGTCATCGTCCCCCTCGGACCCCGCCAGCGCCGAGAAGCGGTTGAGGACCGCGTGGAGCAACGAGCTGTGCTCTTCCACCGCCGCCACCACCGCCGCCCGGGCGCGACCCGAAGCGACCTCCGCCACCGCGCGGCCCAAGGCGATCAAGGGCCCCGCCTCGCGCTGCGTCACCGTGACGTTGGGCCCCCGGGCACCGAGGACCATCGCCATCTGCGCCGCCGGCGCGTTGGCGACGCTCTGCGTGAACAGGAAGGGCGAAGCCCCCTGGGGCCCGTCGGCGAGGATCTGGCCGAGGATCCGCTCGGTGAACTCCGAGGGCCCGAAGGTCGTCGCCACCACGATCGCCGTCGGTCCCGCGAGGGCATCGGCGGCGAGCCCGGCATCGTCGAGAGCCATCCGCGCCGCCGCCACCGCCAGCTTCGACGGCCGGCTGAAGCGCCGCGCTTCCATGGGAGGTACCCAGCGCGCGATCTCCGATTCCGAGCGCGCCAGGAGGGCCCGCCGGGCTCCGCCCTCCAGGTGATACGACGCCGACAGGTCCACCTCCACCGGCTCGGGCTGCGCGGCCACCAGCGCTGCGGCCATGGCCTCACGACCGAGTCCCGCGGCGCTCACCTGGCCGAGACCGCTGACCACCACCCGGGGAGCAGTGCTCATGACGAACCGTCCCCGGGCCAGGAGCCCAAGACCAGGGCAGCGTTCGAGCCACCGAAGGCGAAGCTGGTGGAGACCGCCACGAGCTGCCGGCCGGCCCCGTGGGCCAAGCGCCGGGCGCTGCCGTGGACGAGATCGACGCCGAGGGCCGGATCCGCCTCGCCCCCACCCGGGGTGGGGTGGACCTCCGCCGTCTCCAGGCAGAGCGCCGTGACGACCGCTTCGATGGCGCCGGAGGAACCGAGGAGATGACCCACCGAGCCCTTGGTGGAGGTCAGCGGCAGAGCCCTGGCGCGATCCCCGAAGACCGTGTGGAGGGCCTTGGCCTCGGCGCTGTCGTTCAACGGGGTACCGGTACCGTGGGCATTGACGAAATCGACCTGATCGGGGGCGAGGCCGGCGTCGGCGAGCGCAGCGAGCATCGCCTGCGCGGCGCCCTCACCCTCCGGATGGGGTGCGGTCATGTGGTGGGCGTCGCAGGAAGCGCCGGCGCCCAGGAGCTCCGCCAGCGGTCGCGCGCCGCGTCCCAAGGCGTCGTCGAGGCGTTCGAGCACGAGGACCCCCGCCCCTTCGCCCAGGTTGAGACCCTCGCGATCGGCGCGGAACGGGCGGCAGGGTGCCTCGTCCACCGCGCGCAACGAATTGAACCCCGAGTAGGTGAGCAGGCAGAGCGAGTCCGAGCCGCCGGCCAACGCTCGCCGGACCTCGCCGGCGCGGAGGGCGTGGAGCGCATCCCCCACCGCCAGGGCGGCAGCGGCGCAGGCCGACGATACCGAGCGGACCGGCCCCGCGACCTCGAAGCACCGAGCGACGGCGTCACCGGGACCGTTCATCTCGTGGGAGGCGAGGAATTGCAGCCGCGGTGAGCCGGGGCTGCGGCCGAGGAGCCGGAGGAAGTACTCCTCCCCCTCGGCGATCCCCGCGGTGCTGGTGCCGAAGAAGAGTCCCGTATCGGCCCCCGAGACCTCGAGGTCCGCCTGGGCCAGGGCCTCGCGGGCCGCCGACACCGCGAAACGATCGGCCCGGCTGAGCCGGCTCCAGCCGGCGAAGGCGTCGGCTAGCCCGGCGGGTTCCTCCGGCGCCTCGGCAGCGACATGGGTGCGCTGCCCCTCGGTCGAGAAGCGGAGCTCCGTGCCGACCGCGGTCATGCCGGAGGACAGACCGCGCCACAGCGCGGCGGCGTCCCAGCCCCAACCACTCACCGCCCCGAGGCCGGTGATCACCACCCGATCCCCGGGACGCCGGGAGTCGTTCATCCTGCCGACTCGGCTCCTTCCGCCGCGCGCAGCCCGTCGACGAAGGCCTGGAGGCTGGCCACCGAGGCAAAGGCCTCCTGGCCGATGGCCTCGCTGTCGATGCGGATCTGGTACTCCTTCTCCAGGGCCACGACGAGCTCGAGAGCGTCGACCGAGTCGAGGCCCAGACCCTCACCAGAAAGCGGCGCGTCGTCGTTGATCATCTCCGGGGTCATGCCCTCGAGGTTCAGGCTCTCGATGATCGTCCGCTTGAGGCGCTCGCGAGTCGAAGTCTCGCTAGACATCCGGATCCTCCAAGGTCTCTATCCAGGACTACGGGAGCCGAAGATGGCAAGCCTGGTGCGATGACCCGCTCCCGTGTCGATTTCGTGTCGTTGGCGGCGTCCCTAGGGCTGGAACACCGCTTCGACCCACTGCTCCGGCCGACGTCGCCCGTCCAGCCGTCTCGCGGTGGGGCTGTCGGTCACGGTCTGAGGCGGGCGAGTGCTGCGTCGTGGGCCGGGGCGCGGGGCGCGTGACCGCCACGGAAGCGTCACACGATCCTCCGCCGGAGCAGCGCGAGTATACTAGAGGCGTTCTGACCCGTCAGCTCTGCCCAGTTCTTGGCGGGGCCTGTGATCGACGCCCCCCGTTGCCCTCCATCATGGCTCCCGATCCCGTCGCCGAAGCCTTCCGTCATCGCGTCGAGCACCAGCCGGACTCGGTGGTCGCGGCGTGCTGCGCGGCGACCTGGACCGCGAGGGAGCTCGACGACCTGGCCCGTGGCCTCGAAGGACGCCTGAGCGAGGCCGGACTCGGGGAGGGCAGCCTGGTCGGGCTCACCGCCGGCGACGGCCCGGGCTTCCTCGCCGGCCTCCTCGCCCTACGCCGCCGGCATTGTGCCCCCATCCTCCTCGGGGCCGGGTCCGCGGAAGCTCGTCGCACCGCCCTCGAGCTCGGCGCAAGCGCCCTCCTCGATGGCCCCGGTTGGCCCCGGCGTGCCGACGAGCTGACCATCGAGCCCCTGGAAGACGCTGCCGAGCCCAGCGACCTGGCATCCCGGGCCGCGGTGGTCAAGCTGAGCTCCGGCTCGACGGGCCGGCCCCGGGGAATCGTCGTCTCCACCGAGTCCGTGGCCGCCGACGAGGATGCGCTGGCACGCACCATGGGGCTGGGCTGGGGGGAGCGGATCCTGGTCGGGGTCCCCCTGTCGCACTCCTATGGCCTGTCGAGCGTCGCCTTGCCGGTCCTGACCCGCGGTGCGACGCTGGTTCTGCCGCGCCCGGGCGGGGGCCCCTTCGCCTCGCTGCGAGCCGGCCACGAGCTCGGTGCCACGTTCTTTCCGACGGTACCGGCTTACCTCCAGGCATTGCTCAAGCTCGCCGAGCCCCCGAGCTGGCCCGAGACCCTGCGGCTGACCATCACCGCCGGCGCCCCGCTGCTTCCCGACACCGCTCGCCGCTTTCGCGAGACCTACGGCCGGCGCATCCACGTCTTCTACGGCGCCAGCGAATGCGGTGGCATCAGCTACGACCGCGACGGCGGCGCCGGCGAGCGCGGCAGCCTCGGCACCCCGGTGGCCGGCGTCGAAGTGCTCTTCGAGGGCGAGACCGGTCCCTGCCCCGAGGGCCCCGGCCTGGTCACGGTGCGCTCCCCCGCGGTGGCCTGCGGCTACCTCCCGTCCACCGAGGTGCCAGCCACCTGTACGAAGGTGCCAGCCACTCGTCAGAATCCGTCGTTTGCGCGGCCACCGGCCACCGACCGCGAGACGGCGCCAGCGACCCCCAAAACCACCAATCCCGACCTTGGCGAAAAGGTGCCAGCCACCTCGCACACCCCGACCCCCAGCCTCGTTAGCGGCTGCTTTCGTACCAGCGATCTCGGGGAGCTTCTTCACGGCGAGCTCTATCTCCTAGGCCGCATCGACGACGTCATCATCCTGAAGGGCAAGAAGGTCCACCCGCGGGAAGTCGAGCTGATCCTGCGCGACCTGGCGCCGGTAGAGGATGTCGCGGTTCTCGCCGTTCCAAGGCCGGGAGGGGAACCGGTGCTGCGGGCCGTGGTCGCCTGCGCACCGGGCTCCCTCGACCGCGAGCAGGTCCTCGCCTGGTGCCGGGGACACCTGGCGGATCACAAGGTGCCGCGCAGCGTGGTTCTGCTGCCCGAGCTTCCCCGCACCGAACGGGGCAAGCTCGACCGGCGCGCCTTGCGCCGGCTGGAGCAGCGATGAGACGGGAGAGGTTCCGGCCATGAGAGCCGTTCGATTCCACCAGCACGGCGGTCCCGAAGTCCTCCAGGTCGACGAACTGCCGACGCCCGAGCCGGCTCCGGGACAGATCCGTGTCGCCCTGGCGGCGGTCGGCATCAATTACATCGACATCTACCTGCGAACGGGGCTCTACCCCGTCCCGTCGCTTCCCGCCGTCGCGGGCAAGGAAGGTGCCGGGATCGTCGAGGCTGTCGGCCCCGGGGTCGTGGACGTCGCCGTCGGCCAGCGGGTCGCCTTCTGGGACGCTGACGGCAGCTACGCCGACCAGGTGCTGGTGGCGGCGGAGAGGGCGATTCCCGTTCCCCCGGAGCTCGACTTCGCGCTGGCGGCGGCGCTCCCTCTACAGGGCATGACCGCCCACTACCTGACCCGGACGATTCGGCCGCTCGGACCCGGTGACACGGTTCTGATCCACGCCGTGGCGGGTGGAGTCGGCTTGCTGGCGACCCAGATGGCCAAGCTCGCCGGCGCTGAGGTCCTGGGGACCTGCTCGACCGAAGAGAAGGCGGCAATCGCCCGCAGCGCCGGAGCCGACCATGTGATCCTCTACACGCAGACGGACTTCGTCGACTCCGTCCTCGCCAAGACCGCCGGCCGCGGCGTCGATCTGGTCCTCGACAGCGTCGGTCGAGCCACCTTCGAGGGCAGTGTCCGAGCGACCCGCGAGCGCGGCCACATCGTCGTCTTCGGACAATCGAGCGGCGAGCCGGACCCCATCCGGCCACGCCGGATCCTCGGCAGCCGAACGCTCACCAGCGCCTCGCTCTTCGCCTACGCCAGGGACCGGGAGGAACTCCTCGAACGCGCCGGCGAGGTCTTCCGCTGGGCCGCGGAGGGCAAGCTCGAGGCACGCATCGATCGGGTCTTGCCCCTCGACCAGGCCGCCGAAGCGCATCGCCTGCTCGAATCGCGTCGGACCAGCGGCAAGCTGCTGCTTCGGCCCTGAGCTCACCCTGCTGATACGCTCCCCGAAAGGTGCCAGCCACTTGTACCGCGAGCCGATGCTTCGCCTCGTCGACCCCTTCAGACGGCGCCGATCCGAAGGTGCCAGCCACATGTCAGAAGCCGTCCGGCTAGAGCCACGAGCCCGCGAAGGAAGCTATCGATGAGCCAAGAACGCGTCCTCAAAGAGTCCTCCGATCCCGCCGCCCTCGATGGTCTCAAGGTGATCGAACGCCTCGAGGTGGGCCCGATACAGCTCGAGAGACGACGGCTCACCGCTCCGTACACGGTCCTGGCGGCCGATGGAAGCTCCTCGACGACCGAGCTGGTCTATCGCTTCGAGGAAGACGTTTTCCAGCCCGGGGACC
>JAGQSE010000105.1 GCA_020439725.1 Acidobacteriota bacterium | reverse complement strand
CGCGCCGGCTGCTTCAAGTACGAGCCGGTTTCGGGCGCCACTGCCAACGCGCTTGGCCTGGACCCCGTTCCGGAAGAGGTCAAGCAGGAGCGCTGGGAACGTTTCATGGCGGCTCAGCAGGCGATTTCCGCCGATATCCTGCAGTCGAAGGTCGGTCGCGAGATCGACGTGTTGGTCGACGAGATCGACGAGGAAAACGATGAGGCAATCGCCCGCTCGCCGTGGGATGCGCCGGAGATCGACGGTAACGTCTTTCTGCCCGGCGAGACCGGCCTCACCCCCGGCGACAAAGTCCGGGTGCGGATCGTCGAGGCCGAGGACTATGACCTGGTCGGTGAGTGCCTTCCAGGTTGACGGCATCCTGGATCTACCAACCGTGAACTGAACTGACCTGCTCGTCCATTCCGACGCGTCGACCGGATCGCCTCGCCCGCGCCCTCATCACTCACGAGAGTTTTTCGCCAACAGGACAACGGCAGCTTGCAAGCTCCGTGACGCTGGGTGATAATTATATGCTAGCTGGTGATTTATCTCCGAACGTGCCGCTGCATTGATTGGCCGACGCAATGTTGCGCAACGGCAAATGAGAGGCGCCAATGGCCGTGACTGCGCACACTATTACAAATACAAAGATGTCGCGACCCGCCGCAAGGCTTGCCATCCTCGGTTCCTTTTCGATGCTCGGCTCATCCGGCCAGCCTCTCAACATCAGCAGCAAGAAGAACCGCGCACTTCTCGGCATTCTTGCACTGTCGCCCCGCCAGATTTCCAGCCGCGAAAGGCTCGCTTCCCTTCTCTGGGGTGACCATGGCGAAGACCAGGCACGGGCAAGCCTGCGCCAGTCTCTGGCCACACTGCGGCGCGAGATAGGTCCCGCGGACCTGGACGTACTGCGCACATCGGAGGATGGTGTAGGCCTCGATTTGAGCCTGCTCCATGTCGATGCCCTGGAGTTCCTTGATGCCGCACAAAACCAGGACACGGCGCCTCTGGCGCGGGCCGCAAAACTGTGGTCGGGTCCGCCACTCCAGGATCTCGCCTTGCGGACGGCCGCCTTCGAAGACTGGTCCAGAGCCGAAACCGAAAGACTCATCGCCGCCGCCTCAACCGTCTTCGAACGGCTCAGCCAGACGACCCAGGGCCGGGCCCGCATCGATTATGCGACAAGACTTGTGGCGCTCGATCCGCTCCGCGAGACTTCGCAGCGCGAGCTGATGCGCGCCTATGCAGGCGAAGGCGACAACGGACTGGCGCTCAAGCAATATGAGACCTGCAGGAAGCTGCTGGCGGAGGAGCTCGGCGTCGAGCCTCGCGAGGTGACCTCGAACCTCTTCCGCTGGATCCAGCTCCAGGAGCAGGTCGAGCCCGAACCGCCGGTGATCCCGGTCAGCCAGTACCCGCAGATCGCCCTCCTGGGGCGCGAAGACGAGCTCGCCCGGCTGCGCAGCTGGTGGCGCCGAGGCGACAAGGCGAAGGGGCTTCGCCTGCTGCTCGTCGAGGGTGAGAGCGGTGTCGGCAAGACCCGGCTCATCGAGGAATTCATCGACCGCCTGCGCCGCGAGCAACGCATCAACCTGCTGCGCGGCCGCTCCTCCACCGAGAACACCCCCGCCGGCTCGCGCCCCTTCGAGGAGGCCCTCCACAGCGCGCTCCATGCGCAGACCGGCTATGTCCGCAGAGCGCTGGCGGAGCTTTCGCCGGCGACCCTGGCGGATCTCTCGGGGATCTTCCCGGACCTCAGCCGGCAGCGGCCGGATCTTCCCGAACGGCGAGAGGATCTGGCCTTCGGTGAGCTGCAGACCGCCGTCGGGCGGTTGCTGGCGGAGCTCTCCGGCCCCTTCGAGGCGGGCGAGAGCCGGATCCCGCTGATCCTCTTCCTCGACGACTTGCATCTCGCCGGCGGTGACACCTTCCTGCTTCTCGAGTACCTCGCGCTCCACCACGCCGACCTGCCGCTCCACGTCCTCGGCTGCCACCTGACGGAATCGCCCCGGGCCCGCGGCCCCATCGCCGCCCTCGCCGGCCGCTTCCAGGAGCTCGAGCGCCCGGTCGACCACCTCCAGCTGGGCCCGCTTTCCTCTTCGGATCTCCGTCGCCTGCACCAGGACTTGATCGAGAGCGGTCCCGAGGAGCGTCTTCCCCGCTTCCTCGAGCGCGTCACGGGCGGTCTGCCGGTGGCGCTGGTGGAGATCCTCTTCGACCGCTACGAGGCCCATGAGCTGCGCTACCAGGCCGATGGCCGGTGGCGCTGGACCGGCGACACCGCCCTCGACGACGAAACCCCGCTGGCCCTCGACGACCTGATCTGGGGCCGCATCCGCCGCCTGCCCCGCTCCGCCCGGCGACTGCTGACCTTGGCCGCCGTGATCGGCCAGCGCTTCGATGCGGACGTCCTGGCGCGTATCGAGCACGAGGACATCTCGGTGGTCTGGGCGAACCTCAGGATCTGGATCGAGCGCCACATGGTGCGGCCAGTCAACGACCCCTGGGCCGAGGTCGATCACTACCCCAGCCCCAGCCCGAAGGACTCGACCGAGATTCGTGCGCCGCTCGAGTTCTGCCATCGCCGCCTGCGGACCGTCATCTACCGCCGGCTGCCTGCCGAACGGCGCAAGGCGATTCACGGCCAGGTGGCCCACGAGCTTCGAGCCCGCCTCGATCACGACCCCAGCACCTGGGCCGAGCCGCTGGCCTACCACTTCTCCAACGCCGAGCGCTGGGAGCCCGCCGTCCGCTGTCATCTCCAGGCCGGCCAGCTCGCCGCCGACCAACCGGCCCCGGTCCGCGCCCTCCTGCACTTCGACCGCGCCCTGGCCCTCCTCCCCCGCGCCGACCTCGCCCACGGCGAAGCCCAAGAAATCGGCGAAGCCATCCACCGCGGCCGCCAACGGGTCGTCGAGGTCCTCAGCTCCGAGGATCACCCGTTCGTGCGGGATGAGGTGGTGGACGTGGTGGGGTGAGGCAGCTCGCTCGGGTCGGATTCATCGCGAGCTAGTCCCTCAAGCATCCGACCGTGCCGCCGGATTCTCGCTCCTGGGGAGAGCGGTGGCCATTCCGGTCTCTCGAGCAGGTCCGGTGGAAGTAGCGCATTTTTGCCGCGGAGCGAAAAAAAACGGCCGGCCCGGGAAACCCCGGACCGGCCGTTTTGGATCTGGCTCTAGGTGAGCGCTGTGCGGATCAGAAGCCGCCCATGCCGCCCATGCCGCCCATGCCGGCGGCGCCGCCGCCGTCATGGCTGTGCTCTTCCTTTTCCTTGACCTCGGAGATCAGGGCTTCGGTGGTGAGCATCAGGCCGGAGATCGAGGCCGCGTTGATGAGCGCGGTCTTGGTCACCTTGGCGGGGTCGATGACACCGGCCTTGACCAGGTCGGTCATCTCGCCGGTGGCGGCGTTGTAGCCGTCGCTACCGGACTGGGCGAGCACGTCGCGGACGATGATCGAGCCCTCCTGGCCGGCGTTGTTGGCGATCTGGCGGGCCGGCTCCTCGAGGGCGCGGCGGACGATCTTCACGCCTACCGCGGCGTCACCGACGGCCTCGACCTTGTCGACGGCCTTGATGGCGCGCAGCAGGGCGACGCCGCCGCCGGGGACGATCCCCTCCTCGACGGCCGCCTTGGTGGCGTGCATGGCGTCCTCGACGCGAGCCTTCTTCTCCTTCATCTCGGTCT
>JAGQSE010000104.1 GCA_020439725.1 Acidobacteriota bacterium | reverse complement strand
GAGGATCTCGTTCATGCCGCTCTCCATCTCGCGCACGACGCGCAGGCTCTGGCCACCCTCCTCCACCTCGACGCCCATCACCAGCCAGGCGTGGGGCCAACCCAGGTGGCCGGCGAGCACCGAGCCGGTACCGCCATAGCCGACGTCGTCGCTCTGCGAGCCGGTGAGCACCAGGTCGAAGCTTTCCCGGGCGATGGCGGCGTGGAGCGCCCTCGCCGTGGCCAGGGCGTCGCCGCCGGCGAAGGCATCGTCGGAAAGGTGCACCGCCTTGTGGGCACCCAAGGCGAGGCCCTTGCGCAAGGCTTCCTTGACCCGCTCCGGGCCGAGGCTGAACAGCACCACCTCGCCACCGCTCGCCTCGGCGAGGCGCAGGGCCTCTTCGAGGGCGTATCCGTCGCTTTCGTTGAGGATGAAGGGCAAGTCTTCCTCATCGAGCCAGCGACCGTCCTTACCGACGCGCAGGCGCGCCTCGGTGTCCGGTACCTGTTTGATACAGACCGCGATTCGCATGTCGATTGTCTCCTTCGTGATTCGCCGTGGGGTCCGCCGGCATCGCGTCGAGGCGACCGCGGACCGAGGCAGGGCCTACCCTACGTAGGGTGCCTCGTCGCGTCAAGCTGCGACCGGTCGCCGCCCGCACTCAGGGCAACACCGGCGGTGCGACGGACTCGAGCAGGCGGTTGAGCAAGGCCGGATCGGGGTTGAAGACGAACATCCGGTCGTCGAACTTGAGTGTCGGAACCACGCGCCGGCCACCGCTCTTCTCGAGGACGATGGCCTCGGCCTTGAGGTCCGTATCGATGTCGATCTCGTCGTAGGAGATCCCTGCTTCGGCCAGGAGCTTCTTGACCCGACGGCAGTTCTGGCACCACGTCGCGCTATACAGCAGCAGCCGATCCGTCGGCAGTGCCCTCCCGTGGACCAACCCCTCCGCCTCGTCGTGGTCGAGCCGTAGACCGATGACGCGAAGCTTGTCGCCGGCATCGGTCAAGAGCACCGCGGGCAGGTCTTTGCGCGGCGAGATTCCGAGCTTGATCAGCTGGTGCGCCGCGGATGGATCGGCTGCCAGGTCGACCGCATATCCGGAGCTCGGCGGCTGCGCGGTGTCATGGGCGGAGTTGAAGATGTACTTGCAGGTCAGGTTGCTCACGGGTCGCGGCGGTCTCCATCGGCTGGATCCATCGGGTTCGGTCCACTCGGTATCGGACCATGGGGCCTCCGAGGGTTCTCGGAGTCGCTGGCACAACGACGGTCAGAGCTTCGATCCGTCCGGCGAGACTACCACGTTTGCCGCAGCCCGTCGTAGACCCCGACGAGCCGCCGGAGGGCGCCGGAACGGTTCGGCATCGCGCTTGCATCTCCCGGTGACCCAACGCGCTCGCCGCGCCGTCGCGGCACCCGGACGAGACTCCCGAAGGGGTGTCATGGAGGTCGTGGACAGGGTTCGGGGCCCGTGCTACGTTCTTGCCCGCGAGGCCCCGCCCGAGGGGCTTTTCGGCTTCCGATCGACGTCGACGAAGGGACCTAGGATGACCGTGACCCAGCTACTGGCCAGCCTCGCCGCCGCTCTCCCGAGCCAGACCGGCGAAGGCGGAATGTTCCAAGCCTTTCTCCATTCGGGCCCCATGGCCAAGGTGGTCCTCGGAACGCTCGCCCTCTTTTCCATCGCGTCGTGGACCGTCATCTTCGGCAAGCTCGCCCTCCTGCGCCGCGCCAAGGAGCAGAACCGCCGCTTTCTCGAGGCCTTCCATCGGTCGAAGCGCTTCAGCGACGTCAACGCGGTGTCCGATCGGCTGCGCACCTCCCCCCTCGTGGGCATTTTCCAAGCCGGCTATGCCGAGATCGACGCGCAGATCAAGACGGCCACCCAGGCGGATCCCCACGCCGCGGGAGGGCGCTATGTGATCCGCTCCCTCGACGCCGTCGAACGGAGCCTGCGGCGGGCCTCCCAGGCGGAGCTTCAGACCCTGGCGAAAAACTCCCAGCTGCTCGCCACCACCGCGGCGGCGACGCCGTTCATCGGCCTCTTTGGCACGGTGTGGGGGATCATGATCGCGTTCGGCGACATCGGCGCCACCGGCTCCACCTCGATCGTCACCGTCGCCCCGGGCATCGCCGAGGCGTTGATCAATACCGCCGCGGGCCTGGCCGCCGCGATCCCCGCGCTGATCGGTTACAACTACTTCGCCCAGCGGTTGCGCGAGCAACGAGCCCAGATGGAAGACTTCATCCTCGAGTTCATCAACCTGGCCGAGCGCAATTTCACCTAGACCAGCCATGGCGTTCAAACCCGACGACTCGGACGACGGCGTCATCGCCGACATCAACGTCACCCCGCTGGTCGACGTGATGCTCGTGCTGCT
>JAGQSE010000103.1 GCA_020439725.1 Acidobacteriota bacterium | reverse complement strand
TCCACGTCCACCAGGACGCACAGAAGACCGACGCCGTCCAGTCGAACCGCAACCTACTGCTGTCCCGCGGCGCCCTCGCCAGCTCGAACCCGCAGCTCGAGATCTTCGCCGACGACGTCCGCTGCACCCACGGCTCGACCATCGGCCAGCTCGACGAGGACGCGATCTTCTACCTGCGCTCCCGGGGCATCGGAGACGCCGCCGCCCGGAGCCTTTTGACCTACGCCTTCGCCAGCGACATCGTCGATCGCATCAAGGTCGAGAGCGTGCGCCGCGACCTCGAGGAGCTGCTCTTCCACCGCCTGCCCCACGGCGAGGTGGTCCGGCAGGCGTTCTGAGGACGGCGCGCTGCGAGAGGCCCGATGAGGCAGACACGATGAACCCGGCGCTCACCGCCACCGCTGCCGCCACGGCGCGGGAAGCCCTCGATGCCGGGCGGGTGCGCGCCGACTTTCCGTGCTTCGCCCGCTGGCGAGCGGCCGGCGATACTCTCGTCTATCTCGACAACGCCGCCACCACCCAGAAGCCCCAAGCGGTGCTCGACGCCGTCACCGAGGTCTATGCCGGCGGCGCCGGCAACATCCACCGCGGCGTCCACCGGCTGTCGCAGCGCGCCACCGAGGCCTACGAGGGCGCCCGTGAGACCGTCCGCTGCTTCCTGGGTGCGGACTCCGCCGACGACATCGTCTTCGTCCGCGGCGCCACCGAGGGCATCAACCTGGTGGCCCGGAGCTTCCTCGCACCTCGTCTCACCGCCGGTGACGAGGTGGTGGTCTCGCGGATGGAGCACCACGCCAACATCGTGCCGTGGCAGATGGTGTGCGAAGAGCGCGGCGCGCGGTTGCGGGTGATTCCCATGGGCCCCGAGGGCGATCTCGACCTCGACGCCCTCGAGGATCTGCTCGGCGACCGCACCCGGCTGGTCGCCGTCACCCAGGTGTCGAACGCCCTCGGCACGGTCAACCCCATCGGCGAGATCGTCACCGCCTGCCGGCGCCGCGGCGTGCCGATCCTTGTCGACGGCGCGCAGGCGGTGGTCCACGGACCGGTCGACGTCGCCACCCTGGGGTGTGACTTCTATGTCTTCTCGGGTCACAAGGTGTACGGGCCCAGCGGGGTCGGGGCGCTCTACGCCCGGCGCGAGCACCTCGAGTCGATGCCGCCCTACCAGGGTGGGGGCGACATGATCCGCTCGGTCAGCTTCGAGCACACCGACTTCGCCCCGCCGCCGCAGCGCTTCGAGGCGGGGACGCCGAACATCGAGGGCGCCGTCGGTCTGGCCGCCGCTCTCGACTACCTGTCGGGGCTCGGTCTCGAGCGTGTCGCGGCCCACGAGGCCGGGGTCCTCGATCACGCGGTCCGCCGCCTCTCCACCCTGCCCGGCGTACACCTGGTCGGGACTCCCAAGGAGCGCGCCGGCGTCGTCTCGTTCGTCCTCGACGGCGTCCATCCCCACGACGTCGGGACGATCCTCGACGCCCGTGGTGTCGCCGTCCGCGCCGGTCACCATTGCGCACAGCCGGTGATGGACTTTTTCGGCCTGCCGGCGACCACCCGTGCGTCCTTCGCGGTCTACTCGACCGTCGAGGAGGCGGACGCGCTGGTCGACGCCGTCGCCGAGGTGCAGGAGATCTTCGCCTGATGTCCGATCTGCGCGAGCTCTATCAGGAGGTCATCCTCGACCACAACAAGCGGCCGCGGAACTTCGAGGAGCTGCCCGATGCGGAGCGCCGGGCCACCGGTCACAACCCGCTGTGCGGTGACCGCGTCGAGGTTTTCCTCGATCTCGAAGGCGACCGCGTCCGGCGGGTGACCTTCCAGGGCGCCGGCTGCGCGATCTCCCAGGCGTCGGCGTCGCTGATGACCGAGGCCGTCGAAGGCAAGACCCTGGCCGAGGCCGAGGCCCTCTTCGAGAGCTTCCACGACCTGTTGACCGACGGCCCCACCGCCGGAGCTCGCGACCTCGGCAAGCTCGAGGCCTTCGCCGGGGTCAAGGACTATCCGATGCGCGTCAAGTGCGCGACCCTCGCCTGGCACACCCTGCGCGAGGCGCTCCGGAGCGGCGCCGGCGCCGCCACCGCGAGCACCGAATGAGCCCCAACACGAGAGACGAGACGATGGACAAACCGCTGAGCCCGACACCCACCGCCGACGACGCCACACCGCCCCGGGCGAGCGGTACCGAGCCGTCCCTCGAGGAGCGTGTCACCGAGGCGCTGCAGCAGATCTACGACCCCGAGATCCCGGTCAACATCTATGCGCTGGGGCTGATCTACGACGTCGAGGTCGACGGCTCGAAGGTGCTCGTGCGGATGACCCTGACCTCCCCCGCATGCCCCGTCGCGGGCTCGTTGCCCGGCGAGGTGGAGCAGAAGGTACTGGGCGTCTATGGAGTCGACGAGTGTGACGTCGAGCTGGTCTGGGACCCGGTATGGAATCCCGAGATGATGTCCGACGAGGCCAAGCTCGAGCTCGGCTTCCTGTAACCTGCCCCGAGACTACGAGGACCCGCCGGTCCGAGGGAGGCGACCCGTGACGATCCGCAACGCGCGTGCTCCGTGGTGGGGACTCGCCGGAGCTCTGGCCGTCCTCGTCACCCTCGCCACCGTCGCCTCGCCCAAGCGCACGGCCCCCGAGACGACATCGGAGGTCCGTCCGTTTCTGCGCGGCATGACCATCACCTGCCCACGGGGTGGCGAGATCTGGGGTACCGAGACCATGCGCGAGGCGCTGCGCGACGTCAAGGCGCTGGGCGTCGACTCGGTGGCGATCCATCCCTACGCGCGCATCGAACGCGACGGCACGGTACGTTTCCGGCCCACCGCCGATTCCCCATTTCTCGGGCGAGCGGTCGAGATGGCGCGCCAGGAGGGGATCTCGCTGTTCTGGAAACCCCACCTGGCCTACTGGGGCAACTTCGTCTGGCGCGGCGAGATCACCTTCGAGCGCGACGAGGACTGGCAGCGCTTCTTCCGCGACTACCGTGCCTTCATCCTCGATCAGGCGGCCTTCGCCGGCCGTGCCGGCGTGCCGATCTTCGCTGTCGGCGTCGAGCTCGAAGGCACCACCTCCCACGAAGCCGAGTGGCGCTCGCTGATCGCCGAGATCCGTCGGGTCTTCCCGGGTCGGCTCACCTACGCCGCCAACTGGGATCGCGTCGACGCCGTACCCTTCTGGGATGCCCTCGACCTGGTGGGGGTGCAGGCTTACTTCCCGCTGTCCGACGCCGACGGCCCCGACGAGACGGCCCTCGGCGCCGGTTGGGCCCGCGAGCTCGACCGCCTCGGTGCGCTCTCGCACCGTCTCGGTGACAAGCCCGTGGTGTTCACCGAGATCGGGTACAACCGCTCCCCGGTGGCGGCGCGGACGCCGTGGGACTATCGCGTCGAGGACAACCCGGCGACACGGGCGCTGCGTACCCGGCTGCTCGACGTCGCCATCACCCGGGCCGAAGCGGCCCCCTTCGTCGCCGGCATGTACTGGTGGAAGTGGATGCCGGGGCATTCCTTCGAGCGCTCGAACTTCTCGATGCGTGACACGGAGGCCCGCGAGGTCCTCGAGCGCCGCTGGGCTGGCCACGGGCGCTGACGACGCATCCAACCACCGGGCCGAGTTGATAGACTCCAAGGCTCATCGGACAAGATTGGACTCCGGCCCCACCGGAACGAGGAGGCGCACCATGCAGGCCCAGGCATCGGCAGGACAGAGCTTTGACGGACTCGAGGAGCTGGTGGCCCGGATCGACGAGGCGGTACGCCAGCCCTCCGTCGAGCGGACCGCCCGGCACCTCGAAAAACACCTGCACGAGCTCGCCGAGCAGGGCTCGGTGCGGCTGCCGCCGGGGCTCTGCGTCACCTGCCAGGGCCATTACGCCCGCCGCCTGCTCTATCGCAGCCCCGAGCTGGGCTATGTCGTCGTGGCGATGATCTGGGGCCCCGGTCAAGGCACCGCGCTCCACGACCACGCCGGCTCGTGGTGTGTCGAAGGCGTGTGGTCCGGGGACATCGAGGTGACCCAGTACGAGCTCCTCGAGGAGGACGGCGGACGCTGCCGCTTCGAGGCACGCTCGAACGTCCACGCCGGGTTGGGCTCCGCCGGCAGCCTGATCCCGCCCTTCGAGTACCACACGATCCGCAACCCCGCCGAAGAGACCACCGCCATCACGCTCCACGTCTACGGCCACGAGATGAGCCAGTGCTCGATCTTCGAGCCCCGGAGCGACGGGTGGTACGACCGCAGGACCCGAGACCTGTCCTACGACTCCTGAGGTGAGGCGAGGGGGCCGTCGTCCGACCGGACCCCCGCGCCCACCAGGTGGCGGAGCACCGACCGCGGCTCCGAGCTGACGTCGGCCAGGAAGCCCGGCCACTCGGCCCACGGCATCGGCCGGCCCAGGTAGAACCCCTGGACGCGATGGCAGCCTTCCTCCAGCAGGAACCGCAGCTGGAGCTCGGTCTCGACCCCTTCGGCCACCACCTCCATTCCCAGGCTCCGCGCCATGGCGATGACGGCGCGGGGAATCGCCTCGTCACCGCCGCCCCCGGGGGTGATCGAACGGACGAAGCTCTTGTCGATCTTGACCGTGTCGATGGGAAAGGTCCGGAGATAGCTGAGCGACGAGTAGCCCACTCCGAAGTCGTCGATCGAGATCTGCACGCCGAGGCGTTTTAGACCGCTGAGCGCGCCGAGGGCGAGCTCGACATTGTGCATGGCGAGGTTCTCGGTGACCTCGAAGTCGAGCCGGCTCGGGTCGAACCCCGTGCGGTGGCAGATGGCCTCGACCTGCCGCACCAGGTCCGGGTGGTAGAACGCCAGCGCCGACAGGTTGACCGCGAGGCGCAGCGGTCCCGCCGACCTGGTGCCGGCGGCGAGCCTTCCGCAGGCGGTCTCGAGAACCCACAGGTCGAGCTCGTAGCTCATGCCGATGGTCTCCGCCAGGTCCAGGAAATCGCCTGGCAAGAGCAAGCCCCGGCCCGGGTGCTGCCAGCGGATCAACGCCTCCGCGCCGTCGACTTCTCCTCGCCCCAGGTCGAACACCGGTTGGAAGAGCAGGTCGAACTCGTCGCCGGCGAGGGCGCGCCGGAGATCGCTCTCGAGATCGAGCCGCTCGAGGGCCCGGGCGCTCATCATCGGCGTGTAGACCTGCAGGTGGTCGCGACCGTGCTCCTTGGCCTGATACATCGCCGTGTCGGCGTGCTTGAGCAGGGCTTCCGCATCGTCACCGTCGCGGGGGTAGAGGCTCACCCCGAGGCTCGCGCTGACATAGATCTCGTGGCCATGGAGCTGGAAGGGACGACGAAGCGCGGTGAGGATCTTGTCGCCCACCCGGACGGCGTCCTCGTCGCGCTTCAGATCGAGGACCAGGAGAACGAACTCGTCGCCGCCCAACCGCGCCACCGTGTCGGCCCGGCGCACCGCCTCGGTGAGCCGCCGCGCCACCCCCGACAGCAGCTCGTCCCCGAAGCCGTGCCCGAGGGAATCGTTGATCACCTTGAAGCGATCGACGTCGAGGAACATCACCGCCAGCTTCGTCCCGCGCCGCGGCGCGGCCGACAGCTCCTGGCTCAGGCGGTCGAGGAAGAGCTTGCGGTTGGGCAGCCCGGTGAGCGAGTCGTGGTAAGCCAGGTGCTCGATGCGCTCCGACGCCCGCAGCACCTCGCCCCGCTCCTCCTCGAGAAACCAGATGACCAGGCTCATACCGACGATGAGCTGGAGCAGGACGTCGAGAAAGCCCACCGAGCTGCTGTAGACGCCGAACGCGTGGAGACGCCAAAGGCGCAGGGCGACGACCCCGTATTGGAGCTCGTGGACACCGTAGACGAAGCAGGCCAGAGACATGAGCCGCCGCCCGATGCCGGGGTGCTCGGCGTGGTCCCGCCAGAGCGCGACGCCGGCCAGCAGGAAGGCCGGCCCGGTGAGCAGGGCCCGCGGACCGAGGGTGACGGCCACCACCGCCGCGGGGCTCGCCGTGACGACGAAGAGGGGCAGGCTGAGCGCGGCCCCCAGGAGACCGAGGATCGGGAGGGCGAAGCGGCGGATCCGGGCGGAGACCCGGTGCGCGTCGTCGATCTCGCAGGTGCCGAGGACCAGCCAACCGGCCTGGCAGAAGCCGGCGGACAGCGCGGCACCGACGACCAGAACGGACAGCCAGCCGGGGCCGCGCCCCGTGTCGGGTCCACGTTCGAGCTCGAGGACCAGCGTCGCGAGCAGGACGTAGAGCCCCTGCGAGAACCAGCTGGCCGCCCAGAAGGCGAGGTGGCGACGGCCGTAGAGCCGAAGCAACAGGCGCAGGATTCCCGCCAAGATGAAGCTGCCGCCCGCCGCAGTCAGCAGCGCCGGCCCAAGGATGGCTTCGAGGTTCGACATCGACCTACCCGAGCCTCCCCGGTCCTCACCCTGCGGACACCCCAGTGGTGAAACCGAGGGCTTCGAGTCCCTCCGCGCAACGGTCAGGGCATTATGGCGGCCTCGTCGACGCCTGACCAGCACCCGCATGCGCTTCGTCGCGCAGCCTCGAAAGCGCCGAAGTTCCCTCCTTCGCTAGGAGAGATAGCGCTTCACATAAGAACCGAGAGCGAAGGAGAGGGCCGGTCGAGCATCGGGGACAACCCTCTACCCCAGCGCGGAAAGACGAGCCGCCTGCGAAGATACGAAAAAACACCCCCCGGCGCCACGCGGGCTCCGGGGGGTGTCGTCGTCTAGCGGTCCGACCTCTCGGTGCGGTGCAGCTACTGGCCGATGTAGCCGAGCTTCCGCGCCTCGAAGTGATCGAGGTAGAAGGTGCCGCTCGTCCCGGCATCGAGACCACCGACCTCGCCGAAGCGCGCGTCGATGGCCCCCCGCTCGTCGTTGTCGATGCCGGTGACGGTGCTCACCAGGGCACCGTCGATCCACATCCTGAGACGCCCGTCGTTGGCGCCGATGGCGCTCGACTGCGTCCACTCGACTTCGACGTAGTGAGGGTTGTCGTCATAGCCGATCCAGGGCGTCTTGGCCCAGGTGCCGTCGTCCTGATGGCTCTTGGCGAGCAGCACGTAGGAGCCCGACTCCTCGCGGAAGACCAGGGTCAGGAGGCGACGGTTGTCCGAGGCGCGGACCTGGAAGATCTTGAACCGCTTGTTGTGCGGCAAGACCAGCGAGTTGGGATCGAAGTAGAAGCGGGCGTGGTAGCTCGCCTGGTCGGCGGGCAGATCGTCGATCAGGTACTTGTCGTCGAGGTCGGCGACGTCGACGGCCATCCCCAGGCTGGTGCCGGCGAGGAAGGCCGCCGCGGTCACCGACAGGTCCGTGATATCGCCGCCGCTACCGTCCCAGGCGCTGAAGTCACCGCCCTCGAAGCTGTCCTCGAAGAGCAGGTCGTCGCCGGGCACCGCGGTGCACTCGGAGCCGTAGAAGACGAGCACGTCGTCGACGAACCAGCCCTCGGCGGACACCGAGACGTCACAGGCGATCCGCCAGCGGAGCAAGACGTCCTGGCCCGCGAAGTCCGACAGGTCGACCTGGACCTCGGTCCAGCCGCCGCTGTTCGCCGACCAGGCGTCGCGACCGGCGATGGGGCTGTTGAAGCTGGTGCTGATGGTCGAGTTGTAACCGCCCACGAGGAAGCGGCCCGCGTTGCCCGCCAGAATGTCCTGCCAGGTGGCACCCGCATCGGTGGAGATCTCGAGCACACCGCCGTCGAATCCCGACTCGAGGTTGAAGCGGTGCCAGAAGGACAGCACCGTCTCGCTCGCCGCCGGCACGCTGACGGCCGAGGCGGTGATCAGCCACTGGTCCTTGACCACGGCTTGATCGGTGGCCGACCACGAGGTCACCGGCGAATGGCTGTCCGAGGTGACCAGCGCCCAGGGCGTGCTCCCCGAGTCCGCGGTACCGGCGGCGGTGGTCCAGGCGGCGCCACCCCCTTCCATGTCGTCCTCGAGGAAGATCGTGTCGGGGCCGCTCGGCACCGCCGCCAGCTCCCCGGTGTTGGTGTCCTCGGCGCCGCCGCCGCAGATCCCCGAGCCGCTGCCGGCGGTATCCTCGGCGCGCACGACGTAGAAGTACTCGATGCCCGAGATGGCGGAGTCGTCGGAGTAGAAGGTCCCCGACTGGCAGGCCGCCAGCAGGGTGGTGTTGTCGGGGGTGAAACCCGAGGTGGTCGAGCGGTAGACGTTGTAGACCACCGCGCTGGGGCTCGAGCAGAAGGGACTACCGGCGCTCCACGACAGTTCGACGGCGCAAGCGCTGGTGCCGGCGCTGGTCGCCGAGTCGAGACCGGCGAAAGCCGGCGGCTCGGTACAGGTGCCGGTGCCCGTGGCGTCGGCACAGACCGAGAAGTCGGACTCGCAGCCGGTGGCGTCGTCGACCGCGGTGACGACATAGGAATAGGTCACCGAGCCCGAGACCGTGGTGTCCGAGTACGACGTCGACGCGGTGTTGGCGACCAGCTGGTAGCCGGTGCCCGGGCAGGCGCCGAGGGCTCGGTAGACGTTGTAGCTGGTGGCGCCGGCCGAGCCGGTCCAGGCGAGGTCGATCTGGTTGTCGCCACCCACCGTCGCCGACAGCGAGGTGGCGAGCTCCGGCGGATCACAGACCGCGCAATTGGGAACGTTCCCCTGCGCGTCGAGGTCGGCGATGACGTTCTGGATCGGCACGCCACGGTTGGGATCGCCGCCGGTCGAGGTACACGCCGCGTTGCCCCGGCAGTGGTGGAGGGCGACGATCTTGTTGTCGCTGTAGGCGAGTACCGGTGAGCCCGAAGAGCCGCCCTGGGTGTCGGCGAAATAGCCGACGTCCGGCGGACCCCCGGTGGCGCAGGCGGGTTCGGTGAGCCCCGAGATGATGGTCAGGCCGCCGGTGTCGACAGGATGCGTCGATTCGACCGCGATGCGCTTGCCCCAGCCGGCCGGGTGCTGCGGAATGTAGATCCGCTCGCCGTCGACGGCCCCGCTGTCGCGCAGCTGCATGTAGCCGTAGGTCGCGGGTAGATCGGTACCGCCACCGACCGTGGTGTCGGGCATCACCAACGCGTAGTCGAGGGGAGCGTCGACCTGGACCAGCGTGCCGCCGCTGGCCTCGATGGTCCCGGGGCACCCGAGGGTGGTGGCGCAGTTGGTCGCACAGTCGGGGCCCTCGGCCATGAACTCGAAATCGATGTTGTTGAGCTCCGACTGCGAGCCGATGCAGTGCTGGTTGGTGATGATGTGACCCTCGCAGCCCACCAGCCAGCCGGTGCAATGGGCGTTGCCGTTGAGGGTCAGGCGCGCCACCGCCCGCGCCTTGTCGTAGGCGGCGGGCTCGGAGACCTGATAACACTTGGCCTCCTCGGTGTCGTCGGCGCCACACACGGACTCGATGCGGCTGGGCGGCGGCGCGAGGTTCATCTTCTCGCCCAGGCCGCGCGCCCAGAGCTGCTCGAGCTCGTCGTTGTTGTAGCCGCGGCCGTAGTAGTCGATGCGGTAGCCGTAGCCGGAGCCCGACCCCGCCGAGTACAGCTCGACGATGGCGCGGTCGCCGTTGACGTGGGTGGCGAAGAAACCGGCCGGGGTCTTACCCATGTCGCCGCGGCCCAAGCCGGTGTAGGTCCAGCTCTGGCTGCCGTCGGGCGTCCGCACCACCACGCGATCTCCGGCGCCGAGCTCGAAACGCCCGAAGTGCACGGCGATGTAGGTGGCACCGGGGTAGGAGACCTCGTCGAACCAGGTCAGCTCGGAGCGCCCGGGTCCAGCCGTCGGGTAGGGGTGTGGCGTCTCGAAGGTTTCGTAGACGTGCTCGCCGATGATCACCGGCCGTTCCGCCGACGCCGGCGAAGCGACAGCCAGGACTACGGCGGTCGCCAAAATGGCGAGCATAGTGGTTGCGCGAAGAGCTGAACGCATGCGATGGTTCCTCCTGTGGTTCGACCTCGCCGAGTCATCGGCGAGCCGCGAGGACCCGTGGCTTCAGCCTAAAAGCGCCGTTCACGGACCCGGGACGAAAGGCCGGGTCAAGGGAAGGAACGCGAACGGCGGCAGCGACGACGGGCCTTCGGGGAGTCCTTGGCAGTGTACCAGCCGGTCACTTCTCCATCAACGAAACACCGTTTCTACAAACCGCAGACGACCGCCGGCAGCCCCGGTGGCCGAGCGACGGCAGACGGCTGTCACCCGGGCAGTTCCGACCATGCCGTATAGTTGATGAGCCATGCAGCCTTCCCCCCACCCCCGAATCCGTGCCGCCCTGCTCCTCGCCTTGAGCCTTGGCTTCGGCTTCGCTTCCGGCGTTCG
>JAGQSE010000005.1 GCA_020439725.1 Acidobacteriota bacterium | reverse complement strand
GCTTCGGCCTGGTCGATCTGGCCGCGCTGCCCTCGGCGCTCGAGTCGCTCCCGCGAGAGCTGGTGCTCCGCGCGATCGATCCGAGCGCGCCTCCGCCGCCGGGCGATGATCCCACGACCTGAAGGAGACGAGACCATGGCTTATTGCGATCGCGCCGTCGGCATCGACCTGGGCACCACCAACTCGGAGATCGCGTGGCTGCTCCCGTCGGAGCGCGAGGTGGTCATCTACGCCGACCGCTTCGGTCGCAAGACGATCCCGTCGGCGGTGGCGTGGGACGACAAGGAGAGCGCGTTCGTCGTGGGCCACCTGGCGCGATCGCGGCGCGGGACGGCGGGGGCGCCGGTCGAGTCGATCAAGCGCAAGATGGGCCAGCGGGTCAAGGTGGCGCTCGGACCGCACGAGCTCACGCCCGAGGAGATCTCGTCGAAGATCCTCGCCGAGCTCAAGGCGCGCATGCAGGAGCTGCTCGCCGCCCGGCCACCCAAGACCGGCGCGCCCGACGCCGAGCTGCGCGTCACCCGCGCCGTCATCACCGTGCCCGCGTACTTCGACGGCCCGCAGGTGGAGGCGACGCGCCGCGCCGGCGAGCTCGCCGGTCTCGAGGTGATCGGCGTCCTGCAGGAGCCCACCGCGGCGGCCATCTACCACACGTGGCGGCGCAAGCTCGGCGACGGGAACTTCCTCGTCTACGACCTCGGTGGCGGCACGTTCGACGTGTCGGTGCTCCGCTGCGTGGGCGGCGAGTACCAGGTGCTCGCCATCGACGGCGACAACTTCCTCGGCGGCGACGACCTCGACCGTCGCTACGCCGAGCACCTGCGCGCGTCGCTCGCCGAGAAGGGGTACGCGCTCGACCTCGACGTGCAAGCGAACGAGGAGCACCGCCGAATCTTCAGTCGGATCGTGCACTTGGCGCAGGAGATCAAGGAGTCGCTCTCCACCACCGAGGTCGCGCACGTGTCGAAGGCGGAGTTCGTGCGCGACACGGCGGGCGAGGCGGTGTCGTTCGAGGGCGACGTGGGGCGCGCCGACTACGAAGCCGTCGTCGGCGATCTGGTCGAGACGACGATCTCGTGCTGCGAGCGCGCGCTCGCGCGGAGCAAGGAGATCGCCGACGTCGGCCTCGACGACATCGAGCACGTGGTCCTGGTGGGCGGCTCGACGCGCGTGCCGCTCGTCGTGCGTCGCGTCACCGAGGCGCTCTGCAAGAAGGCGGGCGAGCCGCTCCGCGACGACGTCGACACGTGCGTCGCGCTCGGCGCCGCCGTGCACGCCGCGCACCTGGGCGGCACGGTGCTGGGCCGCGACGACGTTCGTGTGCGCGTCGGCTCCCCGCTCGTCTCGCACACCCCCAAGCTCAAGGTCTCCCTCACGGTCGAGCAGGCCCCCGAGGGGGCGTCTCGCGTCGGCGCGTGGGAGGGCGAGACGGCGCTCGCGGAGGCCGCGCTCGACGGCGGCGCCGCGCGGCTCGAGGTCTCTCTGGGCGAGGCCGAGCAGACGAACGCGACGCTCGCCATCGCGTCGAAGGTAGGTGTGCCGCTCGCGGAGCTGCCGATCGCCTTCTTCCGCGGCGACCTGCGCCCCCGGCCGACGGCCCTCAGCCGCGCGTCGGTCGTCGCCAAGGATCTCTCGCTCGAGGTCGTGCGAGGCGGCCGCCGCGAGCGCAAGGTGCTCATCGCGCGCGGCACCGGCCTGCCCGCGCAGGTCACGCACCTCTTCTTCACCACCGATCAGTCGGGCGCGGTCGTGCTG
The DNA here is from genome assembly GCA_020439725.1 of Acidobacteriota bacterium. GTDB lineage: Bacteria > Acidobacteriota > Thermoanaerobaculia > Multivoradales > JAHZIX01 > JAGQSE01. The sequence continues at coordinate 3,535 of JAGQSE010000005.1, read as the reverse complement.
CGCGTTCTGCAAGCGCGGCTGCCCATCAAGACCCTGGTCGTCGAGGTGCCCAAGGACCTGCCCGTGGGCAGCCCCGTCGAGGTCGTGCTGCGTTGCGACGAGTCGATGCGGCTCGAGGCGCAGGCCACGGTGGCGGGGCAGGCGATCGACGCCCACATCGAGCCGCCCCCGCCCGAGCAGGCCGCGGCCGACGTCGAGGGCCTGCTCGAGGAGGCCGAGGACCCTCCGCCACGCCGCGGCGTCGGACGTCACTCGCGGGACTCCGACCCGCCTCCCGCCACGGCATCCGGCTGCCCCCCAGGATCCATCGCCTGGTGGAGAAAGGCGCGGGCGGTGCGCCAGTAGCGCTTCGCGCTTCGTTCGGTGACTCCCAGGACCTCGCCGACTTCCGGGAAGGTCAGACCCGCGAAGAAGCGTAGCTCGACCACCCGCGCGAGCCGCTCGTCGAGCTCCTCGAGACGTTCCAGGGCCTGATCGAGAGCCAGCAGCTCGATCCCTCGCGCCTCCTCGGCGACGTCGACGTCCTCGACACGGACCTCGAAGACCTCGCCGGCACCACGCTTCTCCGCGAAGCGCTGGCGCCAATAGCTCATCAGGATCTGGCGCATGGCACGGGCGGCCACCGCCAGCAGGTGGCTGCGGTCCTGCCAGCTGACCTCGGCGTTCTTGAAGAGCTTGAGGTAGGCCTCGTGCACCAAGGCGGTAGTGCCGAGGGTCAGCCGCGGCGGTTGGCGGCGCAGATGCCGGTGAGCGATCCGCCGCAGCTCGGGATAGAGGCTCGAGAGAATCGCCTCCCGAGCCTCTGGATCGCCCGCACGAAGGGCGGGGAGGAGGTCGGTGATCGACTCTGGGTAGGGCAATCGGGGCTCCTCAGGAAGCCGTGCCGAGGGGGTTCGAGGAGCCAGAGCCATTGGTCTCCTAGGGGGCTCCGTCTCCCGAGAGCTCGAGAGATGCGGCACAAAGCGCGCGCCTCTCGCCGTTTTTGGCAAGCGATTTCGAGATTCAGTGATCAGACTATCTGTCACCCAACCGGCGCGCAAGCCGGGACTCGCGGCTCACCGGGGCCGGCGGCCGGAAGCGGTTCTCGGGCCCGAGCCCAAAGGGCGATGGATGAGTGATGCCGGGGGTGACAGGGAGGAAAGTGCCTGGTGCCGGAGGTGGGACTCGAACCCACAAGCCTTGCGGCGGGGGATTTTGAGTCCCCTGCGTCTGCCAATTCCGCCACTCCGGCGCGGAGGCGGAGATGCTAGCAGAATGGCGGGCGAGTGGGGTGCTCCGGGCGCTGCGAAGCGTTCCGGCGGACGTTTCGGGAGCGTGTTGCGCCGTTGGCCCTTTGTGAGTACCCTCGCCGCACCATGAAGTCGAAGATCTCTCTAGGTCTCTGTCTGAACCTGTTCACTGTGCTCGCCGGGTGTGCGGGGACGGCGCCGCCGGCGGATCCGGTCCCGCCGCACGACGGGTTGACCATCGCTTCGGTCGCGGTCGGCGAGACGCGCACGATCAACGTCTACACGCCGCCGGGATACGCGGCGGGTGAGGCCGCCTACCCGGTGCTCTACATGCCCGATGGCGGGATCGGCGAGGATTTTCCGCACATCGCCAACACCATCGATCAGCTCATCGAGGACGGCGAGATCGCCCCGGTGCTGGTGGTGGGCATCGAGAACACCGACCGCCACCGGGACCTCACGGGGCCATCGACGACAGAGGGTGACCTCCGCTATGGCCCGGCCGGCGACGGTGCGGCGGCCTTCCGGGAGTTCATTCGCACCGAGCTGATCCCGGAGATCGACCGGCGGTACCGTACCACCGGGCACCGCGCCATCGTCGGCGAGTCTCTCGCCGGTCTCTTCGTGGTCGACACCTTCTTCCGTGAACCCGATCTTTTCGAACGCTATGTCGCCATGGATCCGTCGCTGTGGTGGGACGACCATGCGCTGGTGCGCCATGCAGCGGAAAGGCTGCCGGATCTCGGCGGCAAGGGGCTGACCCTTTGGTTCACCGGCTCGGACGCCAAGGACATCGTCCGCCATACCGAGCAGCTCTCCGAGATCCTCGAGGAGGATGCGCCGCAGGACCTGCGCTGGACCTACGACCCGCGGCCTGCCGAGCACCACAACACCATCTTCCGTGCCACCAAGGTCGACGCCTTCCGCTGGGCGCTGTGGCCGTCGGAGTAGCGTCCGCCGTTGCGCCCCATCGTCGTTTCGCTCGCCCGGCTTGTTCTCCCGGTGGGCCTGCTGCTGGCCGGTGCCTGCTCGGCGCCGGCTCCCGCCGGGCCACCGGCCGTCCTCTACACCCTCCGCGCTCCCGACGCCGACGGGCACCGGCTGGAGGTCGAAGCCGTCGTGCCGTCGGCGGGGGAGGAGACCCTCGAGCTCCGCATGGCGGTGTGGTCCCCGGGCTATTACAAGCGTGAGGACTATGCCAGCCGCATCGAGGAGATGGTGGCGGAGACGCCGGAGGGGCAGCGTCTGGTCCTCGAGAGCAAGACCTCGAATCGCTGGCGGGTGCGGACTGCGGGCCATCCGTCGGTGGTCCTCCGGTATCGGCTGCGGTGCGACGAGCAGAGCGTCACCACCAACTGGGTCTCGCCCGATCTGGCGGTGATCAACGGCCCGGCGACCTTCATCACGCGGGTGGAAAAGGGGCCACGGCCCCACGAGGTCCGTCTCGAAGGGCCTGCCTCCTGGCCGCGGGTCGCGACGGCGCTCGAGGCGGTGACGGCGGGGGAGGAGACCCGCTACCGGGCTCCCAGCTATGACGTGCTGGCCGACTCGCCGATCCTCGCCGGGAACCTGTCGATCCGCGAGTTCGACGTCGAGGGCAGTCTTCACGTCCTGGCGGACGGCGGTGCCTGGGAAGACTTTCCCGTCGACCGAGCCGCTCAGGACCTGGCGCGGATGGCACGGGGGACGCGGGACTTCTGGGGTTTCCTGCCGTTTCCTCGCTATGTCTTCCTCGACGTTCACCGCGAAGGGGGCGGCGGGCTCGAGCACGCCGACAGCACCCTGGTCACCGTCCAGCCGTCGCGGCTCGCGACCCCCGAAGGCTACGAGCATTGGCTTGGCCTGGTGGCGCACGAGTACTTCCACGCCTTCAACGTCAAGCGGCTGCGACCCATCGAGCTCGGGCCCTTCGACTATGAGACGCCACCGGAGACGGCCAGCCTGTGGGTGTCCGAAGGACTGACGTCGTATTTCGCGGAGCTGGTCCTCCGGCGTAGCGGGCTCACCTCCACCGACGACTACCTGGCTACCTTGTCGCGCCGTATCCGCAAGCTCCAGGAGACGCCGGGCCGCCGCGTCCAGAGCCTCGAGGAGGCTTCGCGCCGGGTGTGGGCGACCTCGAAGTCGGGGCTGGCGGAGAACGAGGAGACGACGGTCAGCTACTACGTCAAGGGACCGGTGGTGGGCTTTCTCCTCGACGCCGAGATCCAGCGGCGCACCGGTGGAGTCCGCGACCTGGGCGACGTCATCCGCTGGGCTTACCAGCGCTACTCGGGTGCCCGCGGCTTCACCGCCGAGGAGTTCCG
>JAGQSE010000102.1:611-8987 GCA_020439725.1 Acidobacteriota bacterium | reverse complement strand
CGTTGGCGATGCCGCAATCGCTGCCCACCGCGGAGAGGAAGCGCTCGGCCTGACGCATGTTGAGCGTGAAGATCGCCGACGACAGTCCCTGGGGAACCGCGTTGTTGAGCGCGATGGCCTCCTCGAGGGTGTCGAACTCCATGACGTAGAGGATCGGCGCGAAGGTCTCGTCGCAGACGATGGGGAGCTGCTTCGGCACCTCGACCAGCGTCGGTTCGACGAAGAAACCGGGGCGATCGAGGACCTTGCCGCCGTAGAGGATCTTGCCGCCCTCGCGCTCGACGGTCTCGAGGGCCTTCTGCATGCCCTCGACCGCGCGGCGGTTGATCAGCGGACCCATGAGCGTCGACGGCTCGAGGGCGTCGCCGATGCGGATCGAGCCGTACGCCTGGATCAGCCGCTGCTTCATCTCGGCGGCGATGCCCCGCTGGAGGAAAAGCCGGCGGTTGGTGGTGCAGCGCTGACCGGCGGTGCCGACGGCGGCGAAGAGCACTCCGCGCAGCGCAAGGTCGAGGTCGGCGTCGTCCATGACGATGACGCCGTTGTTGCCACCGAGCTCGAGCAGCGAGCGGCCGAGCCGCCCGGCCACGGCGGAACCCACCTGGCGACCCATGCGCACCGAACCGGTGGCGGAGATCAACGGAAGCCGGCGATCGTCGACCATCGGCCTGCCGACGTCTTCGACGTCACCCACCACCAGGTTGAAGATCGGCGGTGCGCCGGCGTCCTCGAGGACCTGGGCGGCGATGCGGGTGACCGCCAGCGAGGTCAGGGGAGCTTCCGGCGACGGTTTCCAGATCATCGAGTTGCCGCACACTGCGGCCACCGTAGCGTTCCACGCCCAGACGGCGACGGGGAAATTGAAGGCGGTGATGATGCCGACGGGGCCCAGCGGGTGCCACTGCTCGTACATGCGGTGCAGCGCGCGCTCCGAGTGCATCGTCTTGCCGTAGAGCTGACGCGACATGCCGACGGCGAGGTCGACCATGTCGATCATCTCCTGGACCTCGCCGAGGCCCTCGCTCAGCACCTTGCCCACCTCGAGGCTGACCAGGCGGCCGAGCTCGTCCTTGTGCTCGCGAAGCGCATGACCGAGCTTGCGGACCACCTCACCGCGTTGCGGGGCGGGCCAGTTGCGCCACTCTTCGAAGGCCCGTACCGAAACCTCGGCGACGCGTTCGTAGTCCGCGCGGGTCGCCAGGCGGACGCTCGCCAGCACCTCGCCGGTGGACGGGTCAACCGAGTCGATCTTGGGGCCGTGGGTGTCGATCCAGCGACCGTCGAAGGCGCCGGGATTGTTCTCGGAAAGGTCGAAAGCCCGCAGCACGCCGGCGGCGCGGGATTGGGTCGTAGTGGTTGTCATATCGCAGTCTCCTTGGGGGGATCGAGTCTCTCGGAGCTTTCAGGATATCGCATCGACAGGCGCCCGGCGGTGGATGCGGCCGGCCCTCGCCCCATGTCCTACCGGTTCCTCCGAGGTGGCGCCGGGGGTAGCGGGATCCTCTCTCAGAGGTCAGGGGAGCCCGCCGAAGGAGGGGCCGCAAGGCCTTGCCAAATCAGGGCTTCTCGGGCGGCCGCAATCCACAGGAGCTGTGGAAAATCCTGTGGAAAGCCCGTCGATCGCGTGCCGGAAGCCGCTTGCCACGGGATGGAGTCATGTTTTGCCCTGGTTCTTGTGCAAGAGTCGCAAGTCGCTGAAAAGAAAGCGGTTTGACCGCAATGTCGGGATTGAAGCCCAGAAGGTCAGGGCGAGGCTGCAGCTCCGTCAGGAAGATGTTTTCCACAGCCCTGGACCTGTCCCCTCCGCTTCCCCCGAGGACCACGGGTTTTCGGGGATTCCCCGGGAGAAAGCGTCAGGAGGCCGTCAGGAAGGCGTCAGGGAGCCGAGCGGCCGGGGACGAAGAAGATGTCGCCGCTGGCGTTGATGCTGGCCAGGTAGGTGAGCACCGGACCGCCCGCCAGGACGCGAGTTTCGACAAACCAGTTTCTTCCTTCGCCGATCGCCGTATCGGAGAACAGACCCGCGAGGTTGAGCTCCAGATGCTGCTGCGGCTTGAGCCCGCGCTCCTTGACCGCCAGGACCTTGCCCGAACCGTCCTTGAGCGTCACCTCGACGCGCCCGTTGCCCAGGCCCAGGTTGACGATGCCGTAGCTGCTCTTGAAGAGGTCGGACTGCTCGGCGCCGAAGTCGACGAGAGCGCCGCTCGACGCATCACCGGCGTCACGGCTGTTGACCAGCATGCCGAAGCGCTGTGGCCCCGTACCGCCGCCGGAGGTCGCCGCGAAGGCGTAGCTCAAGACCTTGGGCGCGATGCCTTGCGAGTTCTGCCAGCTCGCCTTGAGCGCACCGGTGGCTTCGCTGAGTCCGAAGACCTGTTGCATGACGTCGCTGATGGCCAGGGTCTGCCCGGGGTTGACCGTCAGCTGCGCGCTCTGCGGCGCGCTGTTGTCCTGGCCGCGGAGCAGCAGCTCGAGGTTGAGGAGCGTCGGCTGGCTCGACGGGTTGTACGCCACCAGCTGGCTGATCAGGAAGACGCCGAAGAGACCCTGGTTGCGCACCACCCGCGGGACGTAGATCGGGTTGGCGGTGAGGGCCGTCAGGTCTTCCGCGGGGATGTAGATCTGGTCCTCGGACTGGGCCTCGAGAAGCGTCGCCGAGGCGACGAAGCGAATCCCCGAGGGCGCCTTGAACCGTGCGGTGAAGGGGCCCGGGTGGCTGGCGACGTCGGGGAACAGCCGATCGGTACGCTGGAAGCGCATCGATCGGGGGCCGAGCGCGAGGGCCGCGTCGTCACCGACCTTGAGCCCAAGGGCGTCGCGGAGCTCGATCTCGACGCGGCCACCGACATCGTCGAGGTTGACCGCCAGGAGGGTGCTGATGAAGCCGTCGCCTTCGAGGACGCCGGCGGCGATCTTGTCCGTGGCGGTGAAGTCGGTCGCCGGGTTTTCACCGACGAACTGGCCGAAGCTGCCCACCGCCTGTCCGGAGAGCTCGACGAAGGAGCGGCTGATCACCCGCACGTCGGGTGCCCCCTGGCCGGCGGGACCGAGCGCCCGGACGCCGATGGCGCCGCTGCTATCGGTCTCGCCAAAGACCGAAGAGAGCACGTTGGGCAAGAACACCGAGCTACCCGGCATCACCGTCACCGAGCGGGTCGCCGGATCCGGATTGTCGACCCCGCGGCGGAGGAAGGAGAGCTCGACCAGCGCCGGGTGATCGCCGGCGTTGTGCAGCCAGACGTTCGATTCGAAGGTCCCCGTGTCACCGCGCGGCCCGAAGAGGGCGCTTTGGATCACCGCCTCGGCCTCCTCGAAGCTCGGCGTCAATCCTTCGACTGCCAGGGGCAGCGTGGCGACGGCGGTCTGACCGAGGTCGCCGACGGCGAGGGCCGTGACCGTCTGATCGCCGGCGTTCTCGAACAGGTGCTCGATACAGAACTGGTCGACACCGCAGGCCAGGTCGCTGACCCCGACGCCGTCGGTACCGAGCTTCCAGTTGATGTGCTCGACGGGACCGGTGACGTGAGCGACGAGCTCGACGAGCTCACCGGTCAGCGCTGGGCTTCCGCTCACCCGGGTGATGTTCACCGTGATCGGCTGCACCACCGGCGTGAGCACCGAGACCACGGAGCTACGGCTGACCTTGGTGCCGCGCACCGAGGCCACCTGGTACTGGTAGGTCGTGGCGGGTGCCAGATCGCGGTCGTAGTACTGGGTCGCCCCGGTGCCGAGCTCGGCGATCTCGGAGAGCGCTCCGCCGCCTTGGCCGCGGTAGACCTTGAAGGCGGTCTCGTCGCTGCTGGCATCGGTCCACGACAGGAAGGCGTCGAGCTTGTCGAGCTCGGCGGCGAGCCCCGTCGGCGCCGCAGGGCCACTGCCTCCACCTCCGCCCGTGGAGGTCCGGGCGTAGAGCGCCCGGGCGGCGCGGATGTCGTCCAGACCCAGCTCGGGGCCGCGGGAGCCCGCCGGGTGGGCCGTCGCGCGCATGATCGCGTCGTCGAGGACCGGGTCGGTGCTGCACAGCGGCACACCGGCGCTGGGGTCGTTGTCGCAGCTATGGCCGATGCCCAGGGTGTGGCCGATCTCGTGGGTGATGACCGCTTGGAAGTAGGTCGAGTCGCCAAACCCGCAGCCCGAGCCGCCGTCGTTGGTGACGACGTCGGCGCCGAGGATGCGGATATAGGTCCGTCCCTGCCACTGCCCGGTGAACCCCGGGTCGAACCACGGGCCGCCGACGGCGAGGACGCCGCCGCGGACGCAGTTGCCGTCGACCTCGCTGTTGGGGTCGTTGAACAGCACCGTGTTGATGTCGTCGAAGTCGGTCAGGCCCTGGGTCGCGCCGGTGGTCCCGGCGTAGCTCAGCCGGATATCGGCACCGGAGGCGCGATTCCAGGTGTTGAGGCTCTCGCGCACCTCGCGCACACCGCCGCCGCTCAAGCCCTGCTGACCCGCGGCATTGCTGCGCCACTCGACCGTCTGCCCGTCGCCGAACTCGAACCAGCGCATGTTCTTGCCGCCGTTGACGAAGAGCGTGAAGGCATCCTGGACGCTCTGCACCTTGGGCTGCGGCATGTCGACGAAGTAATCGGCACTGCGCTCTTCGCCGGCGGCGCGGTCGCGCACCCAGCGGGTGAAGGCCTGGTAGTCGCGCACCCGACTCGCGGCCTGCGGTGTCTGGCCCGGGGAGGGGATCTCCACCGCTTCCGAGAGGTCACGGAGAGCGAGCTTGTGTCCGTCCGAGGTGAAGGGCCGGAAGGTCCCCAGCATCAGGTCGAGAATGCCGTAGGTACCGTCCTGCCGGGGTGTGAGCATGAGCAGCGCACGGTCACCGGTGCGGAATTCGGGGGCGCCCCAGATCTTGAGACCGAGGCCACCGGGGCGGACGCCGCCAGGGACCCGGACCACCACCACGCTCCCCGGCACCGAGCCCTTGAGCACCTCGTCCACCTGGAGCAGGTAGTCGGTGGCCGGACGCGGCGAGGCCGGCGAAGGCTCCGAAGAAAGGACTTCGACCTCCGCGATGAGGGCGGCGTCGTCGACCAGCACTTCGTCGTCGATCCAGCGATAGCTGGTGGCGGAAGCCGGGGCGACGCAAGCCACCAGGAGAGCGGCGAAGACGGTCAGACGCGTCGTGATGGACATCGGGGAACTCCTTGGAAGGCAGGCGGGCGGATCGAGACGTCATGTCTTGGCAGCATGATCTTAGCGCAAGAACAACCCACGGGCGGTTTTGATTCCGCCAGCGGAAGATCGGCCGGATCAGCGGCGCCGGATCGGTTCGCCGGCGATGGCGGTGCGGTTGCGGCCGGTTTCCTTGGCCACGTACATGGCGGCGTCGGCGAGGCGCAGCAGGGTGCTCTTGTGCTGGTCGGCGGTGGTCTCTTCGGTGATGTGCCGACCCATGGTGGCGATGCCGATCGAGCAGGTCAGCCCGGTGAGCGACAAGGGCTCCTGCTGGATCTCGCCGGTCTCGCTGCAGAAGACGGTTCCCGGGACCTCGGAGCGCAGCCGCTCGGCGATATCGACGGCGCTCTCGAGATCGAGCCCGGGGAAGACGAGGACGAACTCGTCGCCGCCGTAGCGCGCGGCGATGGCCTCGGGGTTGTCGACGGTGCTTTGCAGGATGGCCCCGAATTCGCGCAGCACCTGGCTGCCGGCGAGGTGACCGTGGGTGTCGTTGACCCGCTTGAAGTAATCGAGGTCGAGGAAGAGCACCGCCAGGTCGCGGCCCTTGGCCTTGCACTCGGTCACCGCTTGCGACAAGGCGATGTGCAGGTAGCGGTCGTTGAACAGCCCGGTCAAATTGTCGCGCTTGGCGATCTCCTGCGCCTGCCGACCATCGAGGACGTTCTGGATCGAGATCGAGATGTAGCCGGCGAAGATCTCGAGCAGGTTGCGGTCGGTCTCGTTGAAGGAGCCCGTCTCGCGCCGGTTGATCAGCTCGAGAACGCCACAGACCTCGTGCTCGATGCGGATCGGGACTCCGATGATCGACTCGGTGGTGTAGCTGGTCCGTCGGTCGACGCCCGAATAGAAATGCGGGTCGCTGCGGACGCTCCGCGTCACGTAGGTGGTGCCGGTGACATAGACGTGCCCGGCGACTCCGCGGTTCGCCGGAATGCTGGTGCCGACCAGGCCGTCGGACTTGGCCCCGAAGGCGGCGATGAAGGTCAGCCTGCCGCCGGTGCGATCCTCGGTCTTGGCCGCGGGGTCGTCGAGCAGGATCGAGCCCGCGTCCGAGGGCACGAACTCGTTGGCCTTGCGCAACACCTCGACCAGGTTTTCGGCCAGGTTGAGCTCGAGGGGGAAGTTGGGCCGGGCGCGCCGCCGGCGCAGGAAGCTCTCGAGACGCCCCAGCTCGAGGCAGTGGAAGCTGTCGCCCATGCGTTCACCCAGGGTCGGGAACGACGAGGTGCGGGTCGGAGCGTCACTTGATGGGGCCACGGCGGTCCTGTAAGTACAACGTTGGGTCATTAACGATACCAGAGCGCAGCCCAGGGCTCCAGCGCTTCCCCCTCAGCCCGAGCCGTGTCGGCGGAGCTCCCGCGCCAGGTCTCGGCTGCGGTGGGAGACCGCGGTCTTGAGGGCTTCGGCGTCGGCGAGCCGGGGAGCCCGGCGGAGGAGCTCGAGGTCTTCGGCAAAGCGTTGCGCCTCCGCGGCGGTCCTGCGCCGCCGCGGGCCGAGGGCTCGGCTCCAATCGCGGGCGGGGAGCGCGGCGAGCTCGGGATGGCGTTCCGCGAGGAAGGAACGCCAGGCGGCCTCGACAGCTGCCACGGAGGCAGCGGTGGTGGGCAGAGCGAAGGCGTTTTCGATCTCGGCTTCGAGCCGCTCGAAAACGGGGTCTTTACCGAGCCGGAGACGCCGCGCCGCGCGTCGGAGGAAACGGCGCCCCGGCGGGGTCGTCAAACCGGCGCCGGCGAGCGCGACGAGGAGGCCGAGGAGCAGAGCCCGGTGGTTGCCGGCGCGGTTCGGTGGGGCCGTGGTGCCGACGGTCCGCTCGCCCGAACGAGGCTCCGGAGCGGCGGGTTCGGCGCCGCCGCCCGGAGAGACGAGCAGCTCGGGGGCGTCGGCTCGGACCTCGTGGTAGCTGCCGGTGCCCGGATCGAAGGCGGCGATCTCGATCGGTGGCAGCCGGTAGGGACCCGCCTGCTGGGGCACCAGCCAGCGGCGCCAGGTCCGGGTCTCGACGATACGGCCGCGGGCGACGCGGCGCTCGGAGCTCGGCTCGTCGCCACCGGCGTCGGCGAGGCTCGGTCCAAGGTCGGGGGCCGGCAGCTCCACCAAACCAAGCCGTCCCGGGCTGGTCGCCCGGACCACCCAGGCGACGGGCTCACCGGCAGCCACGGTGGGGGGCTCCAGGGTCGCCGAGAGCTCGAGCTCGCCGACGGTGCCGTAGAAGCTCTCGGGAGCCGGCTCGGGAAGCTCACGGACCTCGAGCTCGATCGTGTTGCTCGTCCGCCGCAGCGAGCGGCCGCGGCCGTCGGCACCGGTGGCGACCATCTCGGCGCTCACCGGTGAGATGGACACGGAGCCCGCGCGCAGTGGAAAGAGCGCCCGGCGGAGCATCACCGCCCGCTCGAAGCGCTCGCCGCCGGAGCTCACCACCTCGCCGGGCGCCTTCCCCGGGACCGAAATCTCCTCGGCCCAAAAACCATCGAAGTCCGGCAGCTCGAGCGGCCGGATCGAGTGCACGTCGCTCTGGTAGTAGAGGTAGAGCGTGTACTCGACCTGCTCCCCGAGCCAGGGCCTGGCCGGGCGAGCTTCCGCCTGGAGGAAGACGCGGGGCTCGGTGGGGGCGTGGGGCTCGCGCGGTGGCGGGGTCGTCGGTCGGGCCGGGTGGGCCGGGCTGGGCTCCGGCGGCCGGGCCCTGATCGGCCCCTGGCCGGTGGGCAGAGCCTGGACCTCGAGGCGACGGACCGGCAGCTCGAGGCGGCGCGAACCGGCGCTGACCCGCAGGCCGTAGACCCGCGCCCGGCCGACGTGGTGCGGCCGGAGCACCCAGCGGAAGACGATCGTGCGGCCGCCGCGGGCGTCGCGGGTACCGACGGCGGTCTCGGGGCCGGAGAGCTCTTCGAGGTTGTCGAGCAGGAAGCGCGGTGGCTCCATCGTCTCGAGGCTCGGACTGTGCACCGTCACTCGGAGCTCGGCGAGCTCGGAAACTCCGATGAGCTCGGGGCTGAGCTCAACCGTCGCCTCGGGGAGCTGGGCCGCCGCGGGAAGGGAAGCCACGAGGAGCAGCCCGAGCCAGGCGCGGAGGGAACGGCGGGTGGGTCTCACGGCGGTGGCCTCACCAGTCCTTGGGGCCCGTCGAGCGCTCGGCGGGCTTCGACGGTCGGTCCTGGTGTCGGCGCTCGAGGTCTTCGACCGAGCGCAGCA
>JAGQSE010000102.1:0-548 GCA_020439725.1 Acidobacteriota bacterium | reverse complement strand
TCGCCGGGTCGGGGCTGCGGCGACCCGGAGCTCGGAGGCGGTGGCTCGGGTACCGGCGGCGAGCTTTCCGGAGGAGGCGGTTCCGGCGGTGGCGCCTGCGGTGGCGGCAGACGGAGTAGCCACTCGAGGTTGTGACGGGCGTCGTCATGCTCGGGATCGGCGCGGAGCGCGTTGGTGAAGGCCTCGAGGGCCTTGTCGGTCTCACCGCGGGCGACCCGGGCCAACCCGAGGTTGTACCAGGCGTCGGCGGCGAGGCTAGGCGAGGAGGCACTGGACGGCACGGTCTCGAGGGCCGTCTCGAGGGCCGCCTCCGAGGCTGCCACCGCCGGCTCGGCGCCCTCGGCGGCAGGGGCCTCGAGCAGCAGGCTCCCCAAGTTGTAGGCCAGGGTCGGTTCCTGCGGATGACGGCGATGCCCCGCCTCGGCGAGGGCCAGGGCGCTCGCAGTGTCGCCGTCGGCCCAGGCGCGGGTGGTGAGGTCGCTGAGCGCGCGATCGGTCTGCCACCAGTGGGTGCGGACCCAAGGAGCCGCCGCTTCTGGCGGCCCCGG
>JAGQSE010000101.1 GCA_020439725.1 Acidobacteriota bacterium | reverse complement strand
CCGCCGCCTCGCGGTACCAGGCATCGAAAATCCCCCAGGGCTCCAGAGGGGGTGGTTCGGCGCGGAGATCCACGCGGACCGAAGTGCATCGCCTCTCGTTCACGGGCGCGAGCCTAGCAGCGGGAGACCCGGCCCGTGCGACAATCCCCCGGTGGAAACGTTGACCACACGCCAGGCGCGACGACTGGCCCTGGCCCGCGCCGGGCTGCTCAAACCTTCCTGGACCGGGCTGCCGTCGCGCGCCGCGGGGCGTGGCAAGCGCGCGCGGGACGCGGCGCTGGCGGTGGTCGAGCGCTTTGGCTATCTGCAGCTCGACACCGTGTCCATCGCCGGGGCGCGAAGCCACACCATCGTCCTCCTGTCACGGCTCGAGGGCATCGACCCGACCCTGGGGGAGGAGCTCCTGCGCCACGGCGAGCCGCTGTTCGAGTATTGGGGACACGAGGCGTCGTGGATCCCCATGGCGCTCTACCCGGCCTTCGAGTTCCGCCGCCAGGAGTTCGAGCACCACCCGTGGTGGGGCGACCTGGTGGGCGAGCACCCGGAGGTCGCCGACCGGCTTCGCCGGCGCATCCGCGACGAGGGAGCCCTCAAGAGCGCCGACATGGAGGGCTCGAGCGGCAATGGCTGGTGGGACCTCAAGCTGGCCAAGAAGGTGGCGACGGCGTTGTGGTCGAGCGGCGAGCTGGCGATCCGCGAGCGGGTCAACTTCCAGCGCGCCTACGACCTCGCCGAGCGGGTGATCCCGGAGGAAGTACGGGAGCGCCCGCTGGACGAAGAGCGCGGGCTCGAAACGCTGCTGCTCAAGGCTCTCGACGGTCACGGCTGGGCCACCACGGGAACGCTGGCGACGACCTGGCGGCTCAGGAACCGCCGCGCGCAGATCGACGCCGCCCTCCGCCGTCTCGAAGAGGCCGGCCAGATCCTCCCGTGCGCCCTCGAGAACGCCGACGGCGCTCCCGTCGCCGGCAAGGGCACCACCGGCAAGGCGACGACCGGCTGGATCCGCCCCGACGACCTCGAGCTCGCCGCCCGCCTCGACACCGTCCGCCCACGGCGAGACCAGGGTGTCCTGCTCTCCCCCTTTGACCCGGTGCTCTGGGAGCGCCAGCGGGTCCAGCGGCTGTTCGGCTTCGACCAGGTGCTCGAGATCTTCAAGCCGGCACCGCAGCGGGTCTATGGCTACTACTGCCTGCCGGTGCTCGCCGGGGAGGAGCTCCTCGCCCGCTTCGATCTCAAGGCCGAGCGGGCCCAGGGGCTGCTGCGCGTCCTGTCGTGTCGTTTCGAGAGCACCGGCGCTCCCCACGCCGCCACCGCCCGCGAGACCGAGGCCGCGCGCACCGCCTTAGAGCGCTACGCCACGGCGCTGGGCCTCGAGACCGTCGGGTGGCACCCGACCTGATCACGCCTCGAGGGCTGCGAGCACCGCGGTAGCGATCTGGATGTCCTGGACCGCGACGCCGGTGAGGTCGGCGATGGTGAGTTGATTCACGGAAGTGCGCCCGAGCGCCGGGTCGGCGATGACTTCCCCGAGCTCGATCAACGACGCGGGGTCGAGCAGGCCGGCGGCGAGGGCGTGGTGGCACTCGCCGCGCTCGAGACATTGACTCCGGCTGTCGGCGACGACGCGGGCGGCGCGCGCCAGGAGCTTCGGGTCGAGCTCGCGCTTGCCCGGCGAGTCGGCCCCGACCGCGGTGACGTGGGCGCCGGTTCTGAGGTCATCGGCGTCGAAGAGGGGCTCGGCGGACGGCGTGGTGGTCACCACCAGGTCGCAGCCGGCGGCGACCTCGCCCGCGTCGCCACACGCACGGACCGAGAACCCCTGCCGCGTCATCTCGTCGGCGTAGGCCTCCGCGGCCTCGAGACGTCGACCCCAGACCCGAACCTCGCGACAGCGCGTGACCGCTGCCAGGTGGGTCAGCTGGAGCCGCGCCTGGGTACCGGTGCCGAGAATGCCGATGCACTGCACGGGATGGGGTGCCAGGTGCTTCGCCGCCACCGCGCCGGCGACGGCGGTACGGACGTCGGTGAGCCAGCCCTCGTCGAGGAGCACCGCCGCCGGCGAGCCGGTACGGCGGTCGAAGACGAGCATCAAGCCGTTGCTCGACGGCAGACCGAGCTTGGGGTTGTCATAGAAGCCCGAGGCGATCTTGACGACGTAGTGGTCGCCGCCGTCGAGGTAGCCGTACTTGATGTGAACGTCCCCGGGCGGCTGGCTGAAGAGCAGCTCGCCCACCGGCGGCACGACGGCGCGGCCTTGCGAATAGGCGCGAAAGCCCTCTTCGATCCGGGGCAGGAGGTCGAGGCCTTCGAGGGCGCGGAGGATCTCGTCCTTCGACAGGATCACGGCGGGCCGAGGGCTCGAGAGGGGCTGCGGGCTCATGTCTTCCTCAGGCGACGACGCGGACGAGCGTCGGCAGGGCGACGTTGGCACCGCACAGGACGATCACCACCTTGCGCCCGGCGAGGCGCCGTCCTTCGGCGAGGAAGGCCGCCACGGCGACCCCGGCGGCGCCCTCGATCAACATGTGGTGACGACCGATGACCAGACGCATGGCGTCGCGGATCTGCTCTTCGGTGACCGTGACGAAGCGGTCGACGAAACGCCGGCAGAGCTCGAAGGTGATCGAGCCCTCCTCCACCCCTCCGGCGGTGCCGTCGGAGAGCGTGGGCAGAGATTCGACCGGCAAGATGCCACCGGCGGCCACCGATTCGTGCATCACCGGTGCGTTGGCGGGCGAGGCGGCGACCACCTCGACCCCGGGTCGCACCGACTTGAGGTAGCCGGCCACACCGGCGGTCAGACCACCCCCTCCGAGGGCGATGAAGACCGTGTCGACGCCGGGGAGCTGGCGTTCGAGCTCGACCCCCAAGGTACCCTGTCCCGCCACTACCTCACGGTCGTTGTAGGGCGACACGTAGACGCCGCCGCTCTCTTCGGCCCAGCGCCGGGCATGGGCCTCGGTCAGCACGCTGTCGTGACCGAACACCCGCACCTCGGCGCCGTAGGAGCGGATCACCTCGATCTTGGCCTCCGAGGCGCCCTCCGGGACGAAGATCACCGCGCGGCCGCCGTGACGCTGGACGGCGTAGGCGACGCCGGCACCGTGGTTGCCCGAGGACGCCGTCACCACGCCGGCCAGGCGCTCCCCGGGGGTCAGGCACAACACCTTGTGCGTCGCCCCCCGGACCTTGAAGGAGCCGGTGGCCTGGAAGTTCTCGAGCTTGAGATGGACCTCGCACCCGCCGAGTCCCGACAGCGGCGGCGAGGGCTCGAGGGGCGTCTCGCGCACGAAGGGCGCGATGCGGTCCGCCGCCCCGCGCACCGCCGCCGCCAGATCCCACGCCGGCTCACTCATCGCCGTCGCCGACCGCCGGCGGCTCTTCGGGCAACAGCTCGACGGCGGCGGCTCTGACGCGCGCCCGCAGCGCGGCGACGTCCTCGGCGAAGAAGCGGTCGATGTCGGGCAGCACGGCGTCCAGGCGCTTCTCGGCGCGCTCGAGGTAGGCCACCTCCGCCGCCGTCGGTTCGCCCCAGGCCGAGGAGAGGAACCAGGACGCCTTGCCGAGGCTCGACCAGGCGTCGGTGTCCGGCGGGATGCCCTTGGCGTGCTCGCCGTGCCACAGCCGCTTCTCGAGCTCCACGGCCCGACGCCGCACCGGCGCCGCCACCTCGCGGAGCTCTTCCCGCGGGCTCTTGGCGTCGGTGCCGGCCGCCTCCGGCGCCTCGTCGGACGCGCGCTCGAGGATGGCGTCGACGTCGGTCTCGACCCGCTGGAGGCGCTCGATGGCGTCGACGATCCGGTCCTGGAGCTTGCCCGCCCGCAACAAGATCTGCCAGCGGGCCCGGCGCGCCTCCGCCGTCAGGTCGAAGCGTGGGTCGGCCACCACCTCGACCGGCGCCGTCGCCTCGTGGTCGCCATAACGGACGGTGACCGAGTAGGTGCCCGGCGGCACCTCGGGCCCCTGTCCCCGGTCGCCGCCCTCGTTCTCGCCCTCGTCGTCCATGGGGGGCTGCTTGAAGTCGTCGCGTCGGAGGTCCCAAACCAGGCGGTCGATGCCCCGGTGGATCGGTCTTTCGAAGGTCCTGAGGAGCTCGCCTTCGGCGTCGCGGATCTCCACCTTGGCCTTGGGCTTCGCTTTATCCTTGTCCTTGTCCTTGTCCTTGTCCTTGTCCTCGGCTGGCTGCTCCTCTGAGCCCTCGCCCGCTTCGGCGGCTTCAGCGGCGGGCGGTTTGGCGGCTGTCGCTTCGGCCCGGGCCGCCGCCGGGCTCTCGGGTTCGCCGGCGGCCGAGCTCTCCTTCGCCAGCTTCCGCCGCTCAGCCCGCAACGCCTCCTGACGCGCCCGTTCGTCCTTCTTCTCGGCCCAGGGCAGCGAGTCGTCGGCGAAGGCGACCGTGATCACGGCGCCATAGGGCTCGTTCTGACCGCGGAACTCCTCCGCCCCGGGGAAGCGCGTCCCCGGCGTCTGGCGGACGCGATACTGCTGCGCCGGCGAGATCGGGAAAAGGTGCAGCGGCTCCTCGAGCGCCGCCGGCGTCAGCTCGCGGAGCGGAGCCAAGTCGTCGAGGATGTAGAGCCCGCGGCCGTGGGTGGCCACCACCAGGTCGCTCTCGCGCTCCTGGATCGCCAGGTCCTTGACCGCCACCGTCGGCAGGCCGTGGGTCCAGTGCAGCCAATGCCCCCCGCCGTCGACCGAGACGTAAAGGCCGAACTCGGTGCCCAGGAAGAGCAGGTCGCGGTCCACCGGGTCCTGCGCCACCGACAGCGCGTAGCCACGGAGGTCCGGTGTCGCCAGGCTGGTCCAGGTACGGCCGTAGTCGCGGGTCCGGTAGACGTAGGGTGTCCAGTTCGACCGCCGGTGATCGTCGAAGACCACGAAGGCCTCCGCCGGATCGAAGCGCGACGGCGCGATCTTGGGCACCCAGGTGTTGGCGGGGACGCCGGGCACGTTGCCCTCGACACTGGTCCAGGCGGCGCCACCGTCGCGGCTGACCTGGATCCGGCCATCGTCGGTGCCCACCCACAGGAGGCCGCGCTCGAGGGGGCTCGGAGCGATCGAGACGATGGTGGTGAAGTTCTCGGCACCGGTGACGTCGAGGGTGAGCCCGCCGGACCGGGCCTGCTTTTGCCACTCGGGGTTGTCGGTGGTCAGATCCGGGCTGATCACTGTCCAGCGGTCGCCGCCATCCGTCGACTTGTGTACGAACTGGCTGCCGAAGTAGAGGGTCGCCGGATCGAAGGGGTCGATGGCGATGCCGGCGTTCCAGTTGAAACGCAGGTCGGCGCAGCCCTCGGCCTCGGAGCCGTCCAGCGAGGGATCGTCGGGGCAGTGCGACGGCGCCGGGCGTACCGAGCGGCGCTCACCGGTGCGCAGGTTCCAACGCGCCAGATGCCCTTCCTGGCTCATGGCCCAGCCCTGCATCGAGTCGGTGGGATCGGGAACGGCGTCAAAGCCGTCGCCGAAGAAGACCTCCTGCCAGTGCTGGTTGCGGATGCCGCCGTTCTCCCACACCTCGGACGGACCGCGCCACGAGCCGTTGTCCTGGAGACCGCCGTAAACGTGGTACGGAACGTCGTCGTCGACCCGCACGTGGTAGTACTGCGCCAGCGGCAGCGAACGCATGAAGCGCCAGTGGTCGCCCCGATCGTAGGAGGCGTAGACGCCGCCGTCGTTGCCGTTGATCAACCGCCGTGGGTCGTTGGGATCGATCCACAGGGCGTGGTGGTCCGGATGGACGTCGCGGAAGGGCACCAGCACCCGCCAGGTCTTGCCGCCGTCGTCGGAGACGCTGACCAGCGACCACAGGCTGTAGATGCGATCCGGGTCCTGGGGATCGACCCGCAGGTCCGCGTAGTAGAAGGGACGGTCGCCGATGGCCTGGGTCTTCGATCCGGCCCGCCGTGCGAAGGTGCGGCCACCGTCGTCGGAGCGCAGGAAGAGGTTCTCGTCGCCCTCGGCCTCGACCAGCGCGTAGACCACGTTCGGGTCGGAGGCCGCCACCGCCAGACCGATGCGTCCCAGCTCGCCCTCGGGCAGGCCGTCGTCGGGGGTCCGCTGCTGCCACGTCTCACCGCCGTCGAGGCTCACCCACAGCCCGGAGCCAGGGCCGCCGGAACGGAAGGACCACGGCCAGCGCCGATGATCCCATAGCGCGGCGAAGAGCTTTCGCGGGTTGTCCGGCGCCATCACCAGGTCCGCCGCACCGGTCGTCGG
>JAGQSE010000100.1 GCA_020439725.1 Acidobacteriota bacterium | reverse complement strand
CCTGGCGCTCCTGCATCGCCTCGAGGAGCGCGCTCTGCACCTTGGCGGGGGCGCGGTTGATCTCGTCGGCGAGCAGCAGGTTGGTGAAGAGGGGACCCTTCTTGACCACGAAGTCGTGGTGCTGGGGGCGGTAGATCTCGGTGCCGATGAGGTCCGCCGGGAGCAGGTCCGGGGTGAACGAGACGCGCGAGAAGTGGGTGTGGATGGCGTCGGCGACGGACTTGACCGCGGTGGTCTTGGCCAAGCCCGGGATGCCCTCGAGGAGGATGTGGCCGTCGGCGATCAGAGCCATCAACAGCCGGTCGATCATGTAGCTCTGACCGACCATCACCTTCGAGACTTCCTGGCGCAGGCGGTCGAGCTTCACGGCCTGCGCCTCGATTTCCGGTGTCAATTGCTCAGCGGTCGCGTTCATCGTGTCTCCTCAGAAATGGTGGGGCGGCCGCGGCCGCCTCGGCTCTGCTCTCGCAGCTGGAGGGCTGCCCGTTCTTCCTGCTCGGGGTCCGGCCGCAGCTCTGCGAGACGCCGTTCGACCCGCCGTTCCATGCGATCGAGCTCCGGCCCGGGTGGTGTCCGACCACCATAGCGGGCTCCTTCCAGGATGTCGTGGAGGCGCGCCTCGGCGGCGGGGTCGCTGCCGCCGAGAAGCTCGAGCTCGAGACCTGCGAGCTCGAGGGCGGCGGTGCGAGCGTCACCGCTCAGCCGCGCCGCCCGTGCCGCCTCGAGGCGCTGGCGCAGCGCCGCGAGGGAGGTCTCGAGGCCCGGCTCCTCGCGACGGGCGCCGCGGCGTTTGCGCCAACCCGCGAGGACCAGTCCCAGGGCGAGACCGCCGACGGCCACACCGCCGCCGGTCCACAGCAGCTCGCTCTTCGTCAGCCCTGCCCAGGTGCGCTCCTCGACGGTCACCGTCGGTCCGGCGATGCGGCTCGACACGGGTTCCTGGCCGTAGCGCGGCGTGTACCGCAGCTCGACCGGGTCGAGGGCGTAGCTGCCCGGCTCGGCGGCGGCCAGGGTGATCGTGTAGGTGACCAGGTTCTTGCCGTCCTGGCTCGAGGTCTCGGCGCTCATCGAGCGTTGCTCGACCCCCTCGGGGAGAGAGACCTGCGGCGGTTGCGGCAGGTACTCCTCGAAGTTGCCGGCCCAGCGCAGCTTGACCGTCAGCTCGAAAGGCTCGCCGACCGCCGGGGTGTCGGTGGACAGGCTGAGATCGGCGGTGGGCGGGTCGAGGACCTCGGGCAGCTGGACCGGGCCCTGGTCGGCGGCGTAGTCGATGCCCGAGCCGTCCGCCGGTGCCTCGATGGAGGTCACCGCGTCGAGCATCGGGGTCAACGCGTTCCAGTCGCGGGCACCGCGTGAAATCGCCACCACCTTGCCTTCCGGGTCGATGAGGTAGGTGAGCGGGATGCTCGAGGCGTGATAGGCGGTTGCGGCGCTGCCGCGGCCGTCCCACAACATGGTGAAGGTCAGCCCCATCTTCTCGATATAGGGGTCGACGGGCACCCGGCTGTTGTCGACCGAAACGCCGACGATCTCGAGCCCCTTGCCGCCTCGCGTCTGGTGGAGCTTCTCGAGGCTCGGCATCTCGCTGCGGCAGGGGCCGCACCAGGTGGCCCAGAAGGTCAGGAGGACCCACGAGCCGCGGAAGTCCGAGAGCGAGGTCTCGCCGCCGGCGAGGTTGGTGAGGGTGAACTGGCTCGCCGCCGCCGGGGGAGTCACCGGCTTGAGCCCATAGCGCATCACCAGGTCGGAGACATTCTCCGCGCCGGCCGGAGGCACCGCCAACGCACCGAGGACCAGCGCCGCGACGAGCAGGGCGGCGGAGCTGCGGGGCTTCGGACGCCACGGCTGGGGCCGCGGCGAGCCGGAGACACCCGCCGCGCGGGACGATGGATGGCAGGTAGGGCGGGTCAAGGCAGCTTCTCGCTCCATTGGATGGGCCATTGCATGGGCCATTGCATGGGCCCTGCGCCGGGCCCTTCGCTGGGCATCGTTCCCACCATGGGGAAGAACGGCTCGAGCTCGACGGACCGGCGCTGGCGCTCCAGGCCCGGGATCAGTCAAAACGATCGGGGGTGCGCCAATTTGACGCTCCCGAAGCCAGGGTCGTGGGCACCGACGGGCTTGTGACCTTGGCGCTGTCGCTCATGCCGGAAGTTTAGGCAAGCGGCATGCCAGGGAAGGCGGGCGAGATGGGCTCCGGGGAGGCTCCCGGGCCGTGGCTCCAGGCGGGATCTGCTCCCAGGAACATGTGTCTGCTCTCTTGGTGAATAAAATCACCCCAAAGAGCATCTGTCTAAGAGGAGTGTGTCCTTTGGGACTTAGTGCTCTACCGATCCATGGATTTCCTCCCGGCGCCGCTCGAGCGACGGTAGCCGGAGCGGTAGAGCCCGGGGGGAGGGAGGATTCACCATGTCTTCGACCCTTCTTCAGAGCCTTCGTTTGGTCGTCTTCGTTTCCGTGATCGCTTGTGGGGCGTTCGATTGGAACGCAGGCCTTGCTGCTTCCGAGGATGTAAACAGCGGATCGATAGTCACGAACCAGTTGGCACGTGGTGCCGGGATCGACCCGAACAATCTCGTCTGAGGTCCGACGACATCGAGCCGACGGGGGGTGGCCCGAGTTTCCTCATGGAGGCCGGGCCGGCCCCCCTGAAGCAGCTGGTCGACCCCTCGTACTTCAGTCGGAACTAGTAGTGGACCTTGGCTTCAACGCTGGAAGCGATCTACCGATGCGTTCAAGCTCAAAGAGGGGAGGCTAGCTTTCTCGGATCTTCAGACGAAGCTGCGTGCCGAAGTTGTGGTCTTTGTCCCTAGGGGGACGACGGGCCGCTGAAGGTTGGATTGCTCTTCGACTGACTAACCCGCCTGGCAACCTCTTCGAGCAGCTGGAGGGTTACCGTCCGAGTGACGGCTGCGTCCCGGAGCAAGCCGAGGGCGCGCAAGGCCTCCTTGTGCACGCCACGAGCCGAGAGCCCATCGAACGCCTCCTTGGCGAGCTCCTCCAACTCGGCGAGACGACCCTCCGAAGCGAAGACGTTGGCGAGGTCGAGCTGAACCAATGCGACATCGAATGGGCTCTGATTCTGTTCAAAAGCCCAGGCGAGCTCCTGGAAGATCGTGATGGCCGCCTCAAGGTTGCCCCGACCTCGCTGGATGAAGGCCTCTAGCCAGCGAAGACGAAGGAGAGCCCTGAAGTGTCCCATCTCCTGCCAGAGGCGGCGAACGATCGGCACACGAAGGTCCGCCTCTTCAAAATGCCCAGCCTTGACGAGGTAGTCGGTCAGGTTGTGCTGACAGTTGGCAAAGAGGAAAGGACTCTCCTCTCGATCGATTAGTTGCTGTGCGCGAGTCAAGTAGACGACGGCACCGTCCGTGTCTCCAGCCAGGTTTGCGACATAGCCCATCGACAAGTACGCCTTACCTACCATGTCCATCCGCCCCGCCTGCTCGTACAGCGTCGCCGCCAGCTCGAGGGTCTCGTTGGCTTCGAGGAAGCGGCGCTGGTCGGCGCGGAGGGAGCCGAGAAGGTCGGCGATGAGGGCGCGGATGGCTGCGGAGCGGGTGCCGCGGGCGAGGAAGCCGAGGGCGTCTTCGAGGCTGCCGTCGG
>JAGQSE010000099.1 GCA_020439725.1 Acidobacteriota bacterium | reverse complement strand
GGCAGTTGTTGGCGCAGTACCGGGTCCCGACACAGCGGTTGTAGGCCATGACGTTGAGGCCTTCCTTGCTGTGCATCGTGGCGCCCACCGGGCAGACCTGCTCGCAGGGCGCGAGCTCGCAGTGGGCGCAAGCCACGGGCTGGTGCGCGACGCTCGCCGTGTCCGGGTCGCCGTGGAAGTAGCGATCGATGCGGATCCAGTGCATCTCGCGCCCCTTGGCGACCTGCTCCTTGCCTACCACCGGGATGTTGTTCTCGGCCTGGCACGCCACGACGCAGGAGTTGCAGGCGATGCAGGCGTTGAGGTCGATGGCCATCCCCCACTGGTGGCCCACGCCCTCGCGCTCGTGCCACAGCGAGATGAGCGGCGGATGATGCAGTCCCAGGTGCTGGGCGAACTCCGGGTGGTGCTCGAACTCGGCGAGCGTCCCCTCGCGCACCAGGCCGCCGACCCGTCGCTCACGCTCCGCCTTGCCCCGGTTGTCGATGGCATAGCGGTTCTGGGTCGAAGTCAGCGCTTCCTTGCCGCCCACCGGCGTCACCTGGACCCCGTGCCGGGTCCAGCGCTCGCTCCAGGTCTGGAGCGGATAGGCGTCGACGCCGACACCCTTGCCGACCCGGCCCACCTGGCGGCGGCCGTAACCGAGGGCGATGGAGACGGTGTTCTTGGCCATGCCCGGGAGCAGATAGACCGGTGCCTCGATGGCGGCGCCCTGCGCCTCGACCCGCACCAGGTCCTCCTCCTCGACCCCGAGCTCGTCCGCCAGGCTCGGACCGAGGAGCACCGCGTTGCCCCAGGTGAGCTTGGTCATGGCGTCGGGGAGCTCTTGCAGCCACGCGTTGTTGGCGTAACGGCCATCGACCACCCGGGGATCGGGTCGCAGATCGAGCTCGAGCCCGCCGGCTCCGGCACCGCCGCCGAAGTCGAGCTCGAGGTCGCCCCCGGCGATCGAGTCCGCCACCGGCGTGGACGCCTCGCCGGCCTCGTCGATCTCGACGAACCCGTCGTGGAGGAATCGCCGCCACTCCTTGTCCGACGAGAGATCCGTCGCGCTGGCGGAACCGCCGTGGAGCTCGGCGAAGGTCTGCTGCACCATCTCGTAGCCGGTCGCCGGCGTCTCGTCGGCGAACATCGACAGCAGCTCGGCCGCGGTCCGCCCATCGAAGAGAGGACGGATCAGCGGCTGTACCGCGCACAACCGGCCGTCCCGGTCCCAGCAGTCACCCCAAGACTCGAGGCCGTGCGCCATGGGCAGGTGCCAGCGGCAGGCCACCGCCGTCTCGTTGACGGCGGGTCCCAGGTGGACGGTGCTGCCGGCCTTCGCCAGAGCCGCCGCGAAGCTCAGGTCGGGCGGGGCGTCGAACACCGGGTTGCCGTCGAGGACGAGGAGGCAATCGAGCTCTCCCGCCTCGAGCCGCTCGGTGAGTTCCTCGAGGCTTCCCCGCTCGACGAGACGCTCGGCGCGCGAGCGATAGCGCACGGGACCCGCCTCGGCGCCGTCGCCCTGATCGTTGCCGAGCGCCAGGTTCATGCGCTGCACCAGCGCGTGGGCCGCGGCGGGGTAGCGTGAGCCCAGCGCGACGACCCCAGCGCCGGCGTGGGCGAGGAGGTCCTTCGCGGCGGCCTCGAGCGTGGGGTCCAGCGCCTCCGACCCGCCGTGGGCAAGGGTCTGCTCGGCGCGGCTCGCGTCGACCCCCGCCAGCGCCTGCGGGCGCGCCAGCCGTCCCGAGGCGGCGAGCTTCGCCGCGAGCACCGTCAAAGCAGCGACCACCTGCGACGGGGACAGCGGAACGCGGTGATCCGCCGCCGCGCCGGTACCGCTCTGCAGCGGCTCGAAGACGTAAAGCCGGTTCATGGTCTCCGCCACGGGCTTTCGTCCCTGGGCGAAGCTCCGCGCGTTGGCCACGCCCTCGGGGTGGCCGACCAGGAGGTCAGCGTCGAAATCGACGATCACCCGGGCACGGCCGAGGTCGTGGCCCACCGTCACCGGCCGACCGAAGACCGCCTCGAGCCCTTCCGCCTCCTCGCCACCGTCGATCGCGCTGAACTCGTACCAACGCATCGCCGGGAAGCGCTGCAAGAGCCTTGCGGCGACGCGCTCGAGGGTCGGCGACGCCTGGGGCTGAGCGAGCACCGCCAGCCGGCTTGCGGAGCCCGCCGGCAGCAGCTGCGGGATCGCCGCCTGGAACTCCTCCCAGGTGGTCGACCGGGCCAGTCCTTCGATGCGGACCGAGGGCTGGCGGCTGCGATCGCGATCGTAGAGCTCGAGGACGTCGGCCTGGGTCAGCGCGTCGGTCGCCCCCGCGCTCGCTGGGTGCCCCGGGTTGCCCTCGATCTTGATCGGGCGTCCGTCGAAGCTCGACACCACCACCGGCCGGACGACGCCGGCCACGTCGAGGGTGGTCGCATAGCGCTGGAGCTTGCCGGGCTGGTAGTCCTCGGGCCGATGATCGAAGGGAACGATCTCCTCCACCGGGTACCGGCATCCGGAGAGCCCCGCCAGGGCCACCGACGCCGACATCACCTGCAGGACCCGGCGGCGGGAGACGGCGTCGAAGGGCTTGTCGGCCTCGTCGCTGAACTCCCGCTCGAGACTCCGCACGAAGGCGTCGTCGCCGGCTAACTCCTCGAGGCTCTGCCAGTAGCCGTGGGATTGCGGTTTGGTCCGGGTGGGGTCAGACATCGTCTTCCTTTACGTCTTCCTCTGTGGGGAGGACCCAGGATGCGGTGGCGTTGGTCATGGCCTGGCGCTGCTCGTATTTGGGCGATCGCCCCATCTCAGCGATGACACGTGGAGCAGTCGGTCGACGGCGCGACGCCGTGGATACGAGCCAGCTCCGCACCCGCTTCGACCGGATCGCCGGGCGGTTGCCACGCCAGGTCGGTGATGCGGTCGTGGGGCCGGAGCTGCGCCTCGGGGGCCCGGTGACAATCGAGGCACCAGCCCATGCTCAGGGGCTTCTCCTGACGGACGACGTCCATGCGGTCGACGCGGCCGTGGCAGGACACGCATCCGATGCCCGCCGTCAGGTGCGCGCTGTGATCGAAGTACACGAAGTTGGGCAGATCGTGGACCCGCACCCAGCGGATGCTGGTCCCGTCCTTCGCTGCCTGCCGTAGCGGCTCGAGCACCGCGCTCTCGGTCTTGACGGAGGCGTGGCAGTTCATACAGGTGGCCACCGGCGGAATCGCGGCTCGTGCCGCGGTCTCGACCGTGTTGTGGCAATACCGGCAATCCATCCCCAGCTCACCGACATGCAGCCGGTGGCTATAGGGAATGGGCTGTTTGGGCGCGTAGCCGACGGCGAGGGTCCGCGGGGAGAAGCCACCCCAGAGCAGGATGCAGACGAAGACGATGCCCGCCAAGGCACCGCCGACCAAAACCTTCCGCAGCTGGTTCGCCCACGTCGGAAAGACGTAGAAGACCGGCCGGCCCGGGGATCCGTGATCCTCGCCCAACGTCGACTCCTTCAGTTAGCAGACCGACAAAGACTTAGAAAGTCTGTTTGACCAAACTTCAGGATCCCTCTCCACGTATCGAGTCCCTCGAGATCCTGGAGAGTCGCCGCAGCCCAGGGCTGCAGGCGATGGATTTCCTGTGTCGCGATTATGCAAGGGCGCTTTCGCCTTGTCCCCACCTCTAGGGATAGGAAGATCCACTCCTGACGGGTCGGTTCGCAGTTGATCGTACCGCACCGCCTCCCCTGTGTCGCCCAGGTCAGACGCGCCCGAGGACGACCCGACGGCCCCGAACGCCCGCGGACGGGCCCTCTCCGACGCCGGCGGCAAGTAGACTCTCGAAAGGCGACGGGGGGCCCCGACGCGTCGACTCTCCGAATCACGCCCCTACTTCAGGGAAACGAGACTGATGGCCACGACTCGCTACAAGACGGTGCTGGGGCTCGGCATCCTCGTCGCAGTACTGGGGCTGGCCGCGTGGCGGCTCTTGGCGCCGGTAGCCCACGCCGGACAGTGCGACCTGAGCTCGCAGGTATGTTCCGTTTCGCGCGGAGATCAGAGGTTCGAGGTCGAGCTCCTCCCCCGCCACCCGGCGCCAGGTGAGGAGCTACGCCTGGTGTTGCGCGCCGCTGGCGGAGCGCCTCCGGAGCTCGGTACGGAGCCGCTGACCGTCGAGTTCTCGATGCCCGGGATGGACATGGGTGACCACGCCATGACGCTCGAGCCCACCGGAACCGGCGCTCTCGAGGGCCGGATCGCTCTCCCGTCGTGCCCGATGGGTCACTCGCTGTGGCAGGCGTCGATCCGGATCGGCGAGGAGCCTCTTGGGGACCTGGTGCTCCATGTTCGGCAGTGACTCGATCTTCGTGCTGATGCTGGTGGCGGGTCTCGCCGGCGGCCTCGGCCATTGCTCGGGGATGTGCGGTCCACTGGTGATCCTGCTCTCCCCGCGGCAGGCCGGGATGGCGCACACGCTCCAGCTCCATCTCGGCCGCGTGCTCTCCTACGCCCTCGTGGGAGGCAGCCTCGCCCTGCTGTCGTCGATCTTCGCACTCCAGGTCGACGTCTTCCCCGCCCGCCGCCTGGTCCTGCTCACCGCCGGCGTGATCCTCATCGTCAGCGGTCTGGCGACCCTAGGGCTCCCCTTCCTCCAGCGCGCCTGGCCCCAAGCCGCCCTCGGCGCCGCCCCCCTCCGCCAGGCCTCGAAGCTGGCCCGCAAGGCCGGCCCCTTCGTACTAGGCCTGTTCTGGGGCCTCCTCCCCTGCGG
>JAGQSE010000098.1:9422-11713 GCA_020439725.1 Acidobacteriota bacterium | reverse complement strand
CCAGTGGTCGGCGTCGCTCGCAGCCTCGCCATCGTCCATATTGGCCGCATCAGCGGCGTCTCCGGCGGGCTTCGCGGCATCGGGATTCCCGGCATCGAGGCTGGCCCCATCAGAACCTGCCAGATCGGCCTGGGCGTCGTCGGCCGGCGTCTCCGGCTTCTCCGAACCGGTCGCCGCCTGCGCGGCCTGCGCGACCGGTCCTTCCACCGCCACCGCCAGCGACACCGGACCCGGCGTATCCGCGTCGTCCTGCCCGAAATCGGGCAAGGCGGCGAGGTTGGTCTCGCCGAAACCACTCGACGACGTACGGAGCAGCGTCGTCGCCTCATCCCCGGCCACCGCCTGGTCACCGGTCTCGGGCGTCACCGAGCGCGCCAGCGACCAGAGCACCGGCACCCCCGCCTGGCGGAAGGAGTCGGTCACCGGGTGCGTGCCGTAGGAATCGACGCTGAAGGTCTCGAGCCCCGAGAAGAGGATCGCGCGGTCCGGGTCGACCACGATGTCGTCGCCCAGCCGGATCGAGTGTTTCTCGAGCCAGGAAGCCATTCCCAGGTCCGGGTTGGCGCCCTCGGCGAGCTGCGGATCGAGCAGCAGCAAGACGCGACCGCCACGATCGAGGTAGCGGTCCAGCGCCTCGAGCTCGCTCGGTAGGAAGGCCACCTTGGGACCGGCGACGACCACCAGGCTCGCCGCCTTGGGAACGTCGGGCTGGGTCAGGGGAGCCCACGATTCCAGCGAGAAGTTGTCCGCGCCGAGCAGGCGCTTGAGCTCCGACAACCCCTCCGGCGAGCTGTCGTCGATCCCCCGTTCGCCGTGTCCGGTGGTGAACGCCAGCGTCGGCTTGGTCGCCTCGGTGAGCTCGAGGATCGCCCCCGAGAACGCCTGCTCGCCGCGGAAGCCCTTGAGCTTCTCCGGTAGGCCTTGCTGCATCCCCGAGAAGTCCCACTCCGCGAGGTCCGACGCGTCGATCACCCGGCGGTCGTTGCCCGAGGCCACGACCACCACGTTCTGGCGGTCCACCTGGTACTGGTCGACCAGCTTCTGCGCCTGCACCAGGTCCCGCACCGGGTCGATCTCGCGCACCGTCACCTCCTGCGAGGCGGCGGCGTAGCGTTCGAGGAGCTCCTGGGTGGGCCGATAGAGCGGATTGTCCGGCGACAGGAAGACGATGAACTCGATGGGCTGCTGGAGTCGGGAGAGGAGGTTCTCGCTCTTCTCCGACAGCGTATAAAGACCGCTCGAGGTCCAGTCACCCCGCGTGTAGTACTTGCCTCCGAGATAGTTGACCATCCCCAGGAGGACGGCTCCCAGGAGGATCGCCACGCCCAGGGTGGACCCCCGGACCCAGCTCTGGCGGCGGTTCGAGTCAGCTTGCGCCATGGCTCACCTCCACTTGTTGGCCGCCAGGGCCCGGCTGCTGAGGAAGAGGAAGAAGACCGTCACCGAAAGGTAGTAGACGAAGTGGCGCGAGTCGACGATGCCACTACCCAGCTCGGCCATGTGATCCACCAGGTTGACGTGGCCGATGACCTTCTTGAGCACCGGATCGATCACCAAGTAGTCGAGGAAGGTCGTCGCCCACAGCAGGAAGATTCCGGTGAAGGCGAAGAGCGCGGCCACGACCTGGCTGCGGGTCACCGCCGAGGCGAAGACGCCCACCGACAGGAAGAGCGAGCCGAGCCCGAGGATTCCCAGGTAGCCCGCCGCCACCGGGCCCCAATCGACCTCGTGGTAGTGCGCCAGGATGCCGGCATAGACCACCGTCGGCAGCCACAGCGCCGCATAGAAGATCCAGGACGCCAGGAACTTGCCGACCACCACCTGGGTCTCCGTCACCGGCGCCGTCATCAGCACCTCGATGGTGCCGCTCTTCCGCTCCTCAGCGAGGAGCCGCATGGTGAGCACCGGGCAGACCACCAGCAGGATCAACCAGAAGAACAGACTTTGGCCGAAGAAGATCGTCAGCGGCGAACCCACCGCCGATGCCTCGGGGCGGTTCAAGTAGTCGACGATGATCGTGAAGACCACGCCGTTCAAGAGCAGAAAGAAGGTCATCACCACATAGGCCAGCGGCGAGACGAAGTACGAGCGGAGCTCGCGGCGGAGGATCGCCAACGTGCCGTTCACGAAGGCACCTCCTCGGACGCCGGACCGCCGTCGGTCGCCTGCTCGGAGTCGTCGGTGGGCTCGTCGGCCGCCGCGTCGCGGGTGGTCAGGCGGACGAAGACGTCCTCGAGGGAGGCGCGCTGCTCGACCAGCTCGATCATCACCCAGCCGCGCTCCACCGCCAG
>JAGQSE010000098.1:0-9197 GCA_020439725.1 Acidobacteriota bacterium | reverse complement strand
ATCACCAGCCGATCGCACAACAGCTCGACCTCGGGCAGGATGTGGGTCGAAAGCAGCAGTGTACGGCTCCGGCCGAGCTCGCGAATGAGCTCGCGGATGGCAATGATCTGCTTCGGGTCGAGCCCCACCGTCGGCTCGTCGAGGACCAGCACCCGCGGCTCGTGGAGAATCGCCGCCGCCAGGCCGACGCGCTGGCGATAGCCCTTGGAAAGGGTGCCGATGACTTGGTGTTGGACCGTGTCGAGAAGACAGCGGTCGAGGGTGTCGGCGATGGCGGCCCGAGCCGTCGAGCGGTTGAGGCCCTCGAGCCGCGCCCGGTATTCGAGGTACTGGGTGACCCGCATCTCCGGGTAGAGGGCGACGTTCTCGGGGAGATAGCCGATGTCGCGCCGCGCTGCGCCGGCGTCGTCGGCCAGGTCCTTGCCGGCGACGGTCACCTTGCCCGACGTCGGCGGCAGAAAGCCGGTGATCATGCGGATGGTGGTGGTCTTGCCGGCACCGTTGGGCCCCAAGATCCCGAGGATCTCGCCATCACCCACGGCGAAGGAGATCCTGTCGACAGCGGTGAAATCCCCGTACCGCCGTGACAGGTCGTGCGCTTCGATCATGGTCGATTCGTCTCCTGCGAAGGGTTGTGGAATACCTTGTCGGGGGAGCAAGAAGCATGCCGCGGCCGACCTCCCGCCGGCTCGACAACACAGGGCCCGAGCGCGTAGCGTTGGCGTTCCGAACGGCGCCCCGAACGTGCCAGGATGGCGTGTCGGGAACGCGGTCGATCGATCGGGAGGACCAGGGACGATGAGTGACGAGACACCTTCCACCGGCATGAAGTCCGCCTATGAGCTCGCCCTCGAGAGGCTCGAGCGGCAGGGCATCGAACGGCCCCGCGAGGACTCGCTGAGCGACGAGGTGCGGGCAAAGATGGCCGAAGCCCGGAGCATCGCCGAGGCCCGGCTGGCGGAGCTCGAGATCATGTACCGGCAACGGCGCTCCAAGGCCCGGACCGCTCTCGAGGCCGACGAGCTCGAGCGCGACTATCTCGAGGACCGGCGCCGGGTCGAAGCGGAGCGCGATCGCAAGATCGAAACGCTGCGCGACACTCGGTGACCCGGCGCCCAACCCTCAGGACCCAGCGCTCAGCTGCCGAAGATCTCCTTGAAACGCGCGATGCTCTGGGTGCTGCCGCAGACGTAGACCCGGTCCTCGGGTGCAAAGCGGAATCCCGGGTCCGCGTGCACCACGACCTCGCCGCCCCGCTCCACCGCTACCACCGAACAACCCGTCTGGCGCCGCAGGTCGATCTCCGACGGACGGCGGCCCGCGAAGGGCTTGCCGCTCGCCTTGAGCACTTTGAGCTGGGGATTGACCTCGACGGCTTCCTCGCCCAGCAGCCGCCGCGCCAGAACCTGGCCCGACACCTGGCTGATGGATAGCGCGAACTCGGCGCCGGCACGGTGGATCCGGCTGACGTTGGCCCCCAGGTTGACACGGGCGATCACCGGCAGCTCCGGAGCGATCTCTTTCAAGATCACCGTCGCGAAGAGCGTCACCGAATCCGAGTCGAGGGCCAGGATCGCCGCCTGGGCGGTGCGAGCCCCCGCCCGCTCGAGGATCTCCCCGTCGAGGACGTCGC
The DNA here is from genome assembly GCA_020439725.1 of Acidobacteriota bacterium. GTDB lineage: Bacteria > Acidobacteriota > Thermoanaerobaculia > Multivoradales > JAHZIX01 > JAGQSE01. The sequence goes on along the minus strand of JAGQSE010000098.1, from coordinate 7,564 downwards.
CCACCAGGTCGACCCCGGGGCTGGTCGTGCGGTCGATGACCTGAACCTGCTCGCCGGCATCCCGCAATAGCTCCGCGACCTTGCGGCCCACCTCGCCATAGCCCCCGATCAGGAAGTGGCCGCTCTGGCGCATCGGCAGCGCGCCCGCCGCCAGGTCGGTCAACCGCTCGATGCTCTCCTCTGTACCCACCACCACCAGGATGCCGCGGCTGACCAGCACCATCTCCGGGGTGGCCGGCGCGTGCAGCGTGCCCTCGACCCACTGTCCGATGACCGTAGCACCGGTGGCCGCACCGACGTCCGCCTCGACCAGGCTCTTGCCCACCAGCTTGCTGTGTGGCTGGAGCCGCACCTCCTGCACCTGGAGCACCGGCGAGAGGTGCTCGAAGCCCGAGAGCCGCGGACTGATCCGCCGGCTCGCCCGTGCCGCCAGGGCCGCGCCGAGGATGTGGCGGGGCGTATAGACGGCGGTGGCTCCGGCTAGCTTGAGCGGCCGGCGGTGCCGGGGATCTTCGACCAGCGCCAGGATCTCGCCCGTGAACCCCAACTGCCGGGCCGTGACGGTCACCGCGGCGTTCTCGTCATCGGAGCGGTTGGCGATCAGCGCCCGTGCCCGGAGCAACCGCGAGGCCTCGAGGGCTCCGTCGTCGAGACTGCGAAACACCAGCTCGTGACCGCCTTCGAGCAGACGCCGGGCGCGGGGCTCGTCCTCCTCGATGACCAGGGGCCGGACGCCCGCATGCTCGAGCTCCTCCATCAAGCTCTCGACCGCGGCGTCAAAGCCGAAGATGACCACGTGACCACGGAGGTCCGTCGCCTCGCGCGGCAGGCGCACCTGGAAGCGCTCCTCGAGAAAAGGGATGAGATAGATCGGAAAGACCAGGAAGACGAGGAAGACGCCAACGAACTGCACCAGCGATACGAAGAGCACCATCAGCGGGTGCTGCCAGCGGGCGTCGGCGCCGTAGCCGGTCGTGGTCAGGGTCTCGGACGACCATTCGAGGGCCTGCCAAAAGGTGCGCGGCTTGCCCTCGAGATGGCCCATACCCGCCATATAGATGAACGCCGTCGCCACCACCGCCAGCACCAGGCCGGCGAAGAGTAGAAACAGGCGGGTCCTAGCTCTCGCCATGGCGGGAGTTTAGCGTTTCAGGCGGCGCGATGCTGGCTTCCCGATCGCCACGGCCCGGCGCTGCTAGACTTCGACGTATGGAAGTCCGCCTCGACAAATGGCTCCACGTCGCCCGGGTGTTCAAGACGCGCAGCCAAGCCACGCGCGAATGCGGCCTGAGCCGGGTCCGGGTCAATGGCGAGGTCGCCAAGGCCCACCGCCGGCTACAGCTCGAGGACCGCGTCGAGATCGAGAAAGGCGACTGGACGCAGGTCTTGGTCGTCCGGGAGCTGCGCGACAAGACCCTGCCCAAGGCGGAGGTACCGCGCCTCTTCGAAGACTTGAGCCCTCCCAAGCCCGCGGCGGATCCCCTGGCCCGTCTGCTCCGGCGCGCGCCCGTCCAGCGCGAGCGCGGCGCCGGCCGCCCGACCAAGAAGCAGCGTCGCGAGATCGAGCGCTTCGAAACCAGCTGAACCCGGTCCGTCCCGTCGCCACTACGGGTCCCCAAGCATCCGGCCCCCAGGCATCCGGGCCCAAGAACTCGCCGGCCCTAGAGGCCCCACCCTCAGCCCTGGACAGAACATTGACCCGAGTTGGACGCACTCCCTATCATCCGGCGATGGATCTACACGACGACACCGCTCTCCAACCCATCGGGCTGGTCTGCCGACGAACCGGTCTCAAGCCCGACCTGATCCGGGCCTGGGAGCGACGGTACAAGGCGGTGGAGCCCCAGCGCACCGGGGGCAAGCACCGGCTCTATTCCGAGGAGGATGTCGAGCGCCTGCGCCTGCTGGGGGCCCTGACCGACGCCGGGCACTCGATCAGCCGCATCGCGCCGCTCGAGGACGACCAGCTGCGCGCCCTGGTCGGCGAGCTAGAGCTCGACAGCGAGACCAAGCCGGCTCCAGCCGATGGCGCCGGGTCGGATGCGGACGAGCACCTCCGCCATTGCATGGAGGCCATCGAGGCCCTCGACCGGGTGCGGCTCGAGTACGAGCTCGAGCGTGCCGCGGTTGATCTCAACCGCTTTCACCTGCTGGAGAAGCTCCTGGTCCCGCTGATGCAGCGCATCGGCGACCGCTGGCTGCGCGGTGAGCTGCGACCGATCCACGAGCACATGGCGACCGCCACGGTGCGCTCGTTCGTCGGGAACCTCCACAACGCTTACCGAGCTCCCGGCTCCGCACCTCATCTCATCGTCACCACGCCGACGGGTCAGCTGCACGAGCTCGGCGCCCTGGTCGCCGCCTGTGCCGCTGCCGCGGAAGGCTGGAACGTCACCTATCTGGGGCCCGATCTACCGGCGGAGGAGATCGTCGCCGCAGCGCGCCAGCGCCGGGCGCGGGCGATCCTGCTGAGCATCGTTTATCCGCCGGACGACGCGCACGTTTCGAGCGAGATCCGGCGCCTTGCCCGGCATCTCGATGCGGGGATCCCGATCTTCGTCGGCGGCCGCGCCGCCGCCGGCTACATCGCCGCGCTCGAAGAAGCCGGCGCCCTGCTCACCGAAGACCTGGGAGACCTGCGCCGCGAGCTGGCCGAGCTCCGACAGGGTCCCTGACGGGCCCACCCGCCGCCTCCAGCGCCACGAAAAAAGCCTCCCGCCGTCGGGAGGCTTCGATCGGACCTCTGAACGGTCGCCTACGGCGAGTCGAAGCCCTTCAGGCTGCCGAAGTCGCGGCTGCGCTCGAGATAGCCGACGATTTCCTTGACCAGACCGAGGGTCGCGATCTCGCGCTCCGCTGCGTGCTGGAAAAGAATCATTGCCGCCATGATCTCCGGCGCGAGGTTGTGGCTGCGGAAGACGAGCAGAATCTCTTCGGCCATCTTCCGTACCCGACCCACGAGCCCCTGCCGCAGGTAGACCAGCGACAGATCGAGAGCCGCGAGGCCGGCGTCGAAGCTGGCTCCCCGCTCGGTGAAGATCGCCTGCGACTCGATGAGCTTGGTTTCGGCACTCTCGAGCTGCTCTCTTCCCGCAGCGATCTTGCCCTGGACGAGCCGCACGCGGGCCACGCTCAACCGGTCGGTGACGTCGAGTACATTCCTCAGCGCTTCCTCGGCTTCGTCGAACTGCTCTTCCCCGACGAGGAAGTTCGACATGGTGATCCAGGCGCTGACCACCACTCGCGGCTCACGGCGGATATCGATCAGCGAGATGGCATCGCGCAACGCGTCGACGGCTTCGAGGACTCGCCCCTGATTCCCCAGCACCACGGCCTTCTGGATCTGGGTGCGGCCCACCTGATGATCGTCACCCGCCTGCCGGTAAACCCCTTCGATCTCCTCGAGGAGCTCGCCGGCGTCCGCGAACTGCCGCAGGTCCTTGAACAACGAGGCCTTGAGCGACAGGACCTCAGCCCGCTCGTAGATGTTGAGAGCACCCTCTTCGAGCAGCGCATCAACCCGCTGAAACGCCTGATAGGCGTCGGCCAGCGATCCGCGGATCCGGTAGGCGTTGCCGAGATAGGCATGGGCCTTGAGCTCAAGGCTGCGCGGCAACACCGATCCGTAGAAGGCGACGTCGAGGCGCTGTGCCACGGCCAGAGCGAGGCGCGCGCCCTCGATGGCCTTGAGCGGATGGTCGAACCAGGCTTCCCGGCTGCTCTCGAGCAGCATCTCCGCCAAGAGATAGGTGTGAAAGCGCGGCTCGCCCTGGATCGTCTCGAGACGTCTTTCGGCCGGGAGCGACAGGATCTCGGCGAAGAGAATGGGAGCCGTGAGACGCTCCTTGGTGTCGATCCGATCGCCATTGAACAGCCGATCGGTGACGCGCTGGAAGGCGACGTCATAGCTCGAGCTGTCGATTGGCTGGGCTCCTCCCGGCGGACTCTTGGGCTTGACTGCGAGAGTCTTCGCGCCTTCACCGGTGGCAACGTCCTGGGTCGAAGCGAACGGTGACATCACCTTGGCCAGGTCGACCCAAGGCAAGGCCAAAACCGCTCCTCGCTCGTTCTTCTTAGAATCGTTCATAGTCCCGATCCTCCACCGCCCGCCGCCTTGCCGGGTCGATCGCGGAAAACCACCAAAGCCCCGAAGGGAGATGTCGATGTTGTCGCCAACCAAACACCAGTTTAAAGCATCCTAAATGGTCACACAAGACGAACCTGCAGAAGCGCCCTCTAAGGACTTGGATACCGCCGGCCCGCGATGATCACTGTGCCCTGACGGCGGTGCTCACGCGCATTCTGAGCCGATAGGGCACCCATTGGGGTCGATCGATCCTCCATGCTCGCTGGGCGAGTAAGGGGGAGCAGGTAGAGTTTGGCCGCCTCCGGCAGAATTCGTGTCCGTGGCATCCTGGCTCGAAAAATCGAAGACTCCCACCAACAAGCCGCGGACCCAGTCGGAAACGACCGTCCACAGCGAAGCGGGGGTCATTGTGGTCTGAAGTGACTGCTGTTGGCCTGCGGGCGCCGCCGACACCGACAGCGGCATCAGGACGAGAGCGAACACCAGCACCAGAGCAGCAGCCGTCCAACGAATCGATCGCACGTTCATCGATCCTCTCCTTCCTCTCTCGCAGAAACTAGACTTGGCGCCGCTCGTGGGGGGGGTGGCTCCGGGTTAGCGCCTTTATTGAATAGAGTATCGCCGGAGCTCCAAACCGGGACAATTCAAGCAAAAAAGCATCTCCGGCTCAACCTTATGAGCGAGGTCGCATAGGCCGGCCTGCTCCTCCGTCGACCAGAGCAGACCGGATCCTGGCTTCGGCTCAGAACCGGACCTTCTCGAGGGACGAAAGCAGGTTGCCGCTGGCCGGGTCGTAGACCGCCACGATCAGCTCCTGGGGCCCTTTGCGCAAGGTCACCTCGTGGGTGTACCGCAGCTCCTGGCCCGGGGGCAATGGCTGTTCGGAGACCAGCTGGAGTGGAATCACCGGGATCGGTGACCGCCCCCCTTCCTGATCCACCGCGGCGATGCGCAGCTCCAGCTGGGCCGCATAGCCGTCGCCATAGGGCAGCACCGCGATCTGGTCGGTGTTCACGATCACCGTCATCGGCACCTGGACCTTGCCGCGGCCGGCGCGCTTGGCCTGGCCCAGCTCGACGCGCAGCGTATTGGCGCTCGGGGCGTTGCCGAAGAGCAGCGCGCTCTCGACCATGTTGGTGACCTCGGTCCTCCGCGACAGGTCCTGGAAGCTCTCGCGGGAGCGCACCTTGAGCCCGGGCTTGGTGACCTCCACCTTGATGTCGTGGATCTTGTCGTCGCCCTGCCAGGTGGGCGTGAAGCCGAGCCAGTAGTAGGAACGCGTGTCCTCGACCACCCGCGGCAGGCTGTCGAGGCGCGTCGAGTTGATCAGCGGCCGGCCGCCGGTCTCGCGAGCGATGAAGCCAAGGGCGGTGTGGAGCTCCTGCTCGCGCTTGAAGTTGAGCCCGGTGGCGGGGATCTGCGACGAGTCGCCGATGAGGCTGTCGTCTTGGGTCAGGCCGATGTCTTCGGGATCGGTACCCTCGACCTGCTGGCCGGGCACGTCGACCGGATAGAGCGTATAGCCGAGGCGGTTGGCGGTGTCCGTCAGCGTCCGGAAGAGGTCCGGACCACCGTCGATGTAGCGGTCGAAGATTAGCTCGCCGACATCGGCGGTGGCGTACTCGGTGGGCTGGAAGGGCCAGCCCCCGGAGAGCAGCAGCATCACCTTGCGACCGGGGGGCGAGGCGAAGCTGCGCAGCGTCGCCGCAGCGGCCTCGACCGAGCGACCGACCTGGTCGGCGAGCTGCCGCGCGTAGTACTCCTCCTCGATGTCGAGCCGGTTGCCGGCCCGCGTGGTCAGGACGCGGCCACTGCTCAAGCTCGAGGTGTCGGCGCGGAAGTTGCGGAACTCGGCCACCCGCTGGAGACCGTGGGCCGGCCGCCGCTCGGCCTCTTTGAGGGCCCGCTCGAGGGCCGGCGTCGAGTCGCTCCAGGTGCTCACCATGTCGAGCCGCTTGCCATCGAAGGCGACGATGGCCATGCGGTCGCCGGGGCCGAGGAGCGGCAGGTCCTCGCGCAGGGCGTCGAGGACCTGATCGCGATCCCGGGGAATCGAGAAGAAGTCGTCGATGAACAGCAGGTAGCTGGTCCCCACCGGCTCACCGGGGGTGAGGGAAGGCAGCCCTGCCGTGGCAGGGCCGTCGCCGGCGGCCTGCGCCGCCACCGCGGCGCCCCCGACCACCTCGGTGAAGTAGTCAACCGACACCGGCTGCTTGTCGACCAGGATGCGGAAGTCCCCGGGCTCGAGCCCCGACACCCGGAGGCCGTCCTTGTCGGTCACCACGACCTCGAGATTGACCACCCGGACGTCGAGGATTTCGCCAAAGACACCCGGAAGCTCTTCCTGGGCTTGGGCGGACACCAGAGGCAACATCGAACACACCATCGCGACGGCCGATGTCGCGCGGCGCAGGGAAAGCTGAACGTTCATGGATCCTCCTCGATCTCGGCGTGCTCCCGAGTCTTCGGGAGCCCTACGTCACCCCGCCCTTAGGAGCAAGATCGGTTCCAGCCTTCGCTCTTGCTCCGGGGCTCCGAAACGCCTGCGTTCCTCCGCCAAAACCTGGCTACGAAACGAGTTTTGTCCTCCCTCGGGGACACCTCGCCGACGCCGGAACGGGACTCAGTCTGGCGCCCAAGGGGTCGAAACGCAACCGCTGAGAGGCGAGCTCAGCTCTCCGACTCGCTGCCGCCCCCGGGCATTCGCGGCGCCGAGAGCTGCGGTGGAAACAACCGTAGCTGGAGCGGGCCGCCCTGGATCAGCTTCGAAGCGGTCACCCCGAGGAGCCTGACCGGCCGGCGAGGGGCCTCGGTGCGGTGCAGGAGATATCGCGCCGCCGCCGCCAGCACCTCCGCGTCGCGGCTCGCCGCCGGCAACGTCAGCGCTCGGGTGAGGGTCGTGAAGTCCGAATAGCGCACCTTGAGGGTCACGGTCCAGGCGGTGAAGTCGCGCTTCTCGAGACCCGTCGCCACCTCCGTCGCGAGCCGGTCGATCTCTTGATCCATGGCTTCGAGGCGGCGCAAGTCGCTGGCGAAGGTGTTCTCGGCCCCCAGGCTCTTGCGCTCTCGGTACGGCTGAACGGGCCTCAGATCGATGCCCCGGGCGTAGCGGAAGAGCCCTTCACCGTGGCGTCCGAAACGATCGACCAGCGTGTCGAGGTCGAGGGCGCGAAGATCGGCGATGGTCTCGACGCCGAGCTCGGCGAGGGCGTTCTCGGTGGCCGGCCCGACCCCTTGGAGGCGGCGCACCGGCAGCGGCGCGAGAAAGCCCTCGACCTTGTGCGGCGGTACGACGGTCAGACCGTCGGGCTTGTGGAAGTCGGAGGCGATCTTGGCCACCAGGCGGTTGGGGCCGACACCGACGCTGACCGTCAGCTCCCGCTCGTCCCGCACCCGCCGCCGGATCTCGCGGGCGAGGTGGGTGGCGGAGGGTAGTCCGCCCAGGTGCTGGGTGACGTCGAGGTAGGCCTCGTCGAG
>JAGQSE010000097.1:22489-22879 GCA_020439725.1 Acidobacteriota bacterium | reverse complement strand
ATCCCCTGCGTCGAGCGCTTTCCTCAGATGGTCGAGCTGTCGCGGGAGTACGGTCCCAAGGACGTGACCTTTTTGTCGCTCTCGCTAGACGACCGCGAAGATCCCGGTGCCCTCCGTCGGGCGGCGGCGTTCCTAGCCGAGCAGAAGGCGGACTTCCGCCACTATCGTCTCGATGAGCCGGTGCTCGACGGCTTCGACATGCTCGGCCTCCTCGGCATTCCCGCCGTGCTGGTCTTCGACCGCGAAGGAGCTCTGAGCCGCAAGCTGACCACCGACGACCCCAACGACCAGTTCACCGAACAGGACGTCGTCAAGGCCATCGAGGAGCTGCTGCCGGCGTAGGGGGCGTCGCCCGGTCGACCCTCAGCGACGGATGCGGAAGGTGGGGCG
>JAGQSE010000097.1:0-22422 GCA_020439725.1 Acidobacteriota bacterium | reverse complement strand
CGAGCCCAGCCGGAAGCTGTAGCCCCAGGCGTCCATGTCGCGGCACAACCGGGCCGTGCCGACGCCCGCCAGATGGTCGGCGAGGACGATCTGGAGGAGGCAGACACCGCACTCCTCGAGGTCGTCACCCCCGGCGTCAGTGTCGAGCACCGAGCGCCGCGCCTCGTCCATGCACAGGGCATGGCAGGCCTCGTGGAGGGCCGAGTGGACCGGAGTGTCCCGACGGATGAACACCCTGCGGCCGACCAGCCCGGCTTCCGGAGCTCCCCAATAGCTGCCCGGAATGTCGGCTTCGCCGCCGACCTCGACCAGCTCGAGACCCCAGCGAGCGAGGAGCGTCTCGAGGCTCCCCGGCGGCAGCTGGCCACAGAGGGTGACGGGGTGCGAGGGCGCGTCGCTCATCGGCGGTGGAAGCTATCAGGCGGCAGGAGCCGCGCCAAGCGCTGCCGGCTCGGCCCTTCCGCGACGAGCCTTGACGCCGCCCCCCTGGGTCCCGGATAGTCGAGGCGACGCGCCGGTGTCGGCGCGACCAGCCCACGAGGAGCACTCATGCCCGTCCCCTTCATCGATCTCCGCCGGTTCGAACCGGATTTCCTCCAGCGGTGGCTCCACGTTTGTCGCGACGTGACGCAGAACACGCGTTTCGTCGGGGGGCCCGACGTGGTTCGCCTGGAAGACAGCCTCGTCCAGGCCTCCGGGTGTCATGGCTTCGTCGCCTGCGCCAATGGCACCGACGCCCTGCAGCTCGCCCTGCGAGCCGTCGGAGTCGGTACCGGCGACCTGGTGGTGATCCCCGATGCCACCTTCTGGGCGACCTTCGAGGCGGTGGTCAACTGTGGCGGTCGACCGGTCACCGTCGACATCGACCCCGCGGATCTGCAGATGGACTTCGATCTCTTCCGCGAAGCGGTCGAGCGCTATCGTCCGCGCGCGGCGATCCTCGTCCATCTCTATGGTTGGGGGTCGGCGCGGCTCGACGAGTTTCGTTCCTTCTGTCGTGAGCGCTCGCTGCCCTTGATCGAGGACGGTGCCCAGAGCTTTGGCGTGACCTGGCGCGGAGAGTCGATCTACCGCGGCGCCGAGCTCGCCACGGTTTCCTTCTACCCGGCGAAAGTCCTGGGCTCCTGTGGCGATGCCGGCGGCGTCTACTGTTCGACACCGGAGCTCGAGGACCGGCTGCGGCGTCTCGGCAACCACGGCCGCCAGGACCACTACCGCTACGGCATGGTCGGGTGGAACAGTCGGATGAGCGGCTTCGACGCCGCCTATCTCAATCTGTGCCTCGAGTACTTCGAGGCCCGGCTGTCGAGCCGTCGGCGTCTTGCCCAGCGCTACCGCGAGCGCCTCCACGAGATGGGGGTGAAGGTTCCGGCGGTGCCCGAGGGCTATGAGGAGAACGGCTACCTCAACGTCACGTTGCAGGCGCCGGAGCACCGCGAGGCCGTCAAGACGGCCCTGGCCGAGGCCGGCATCGGCTTTGGCGAGGTCTATCCCGGCTCGATGTCGACCCAGCCGGGCGCCGACGGGCATCTCTATGGAGCGGTGGGGGGCAACCAGGCGCAGTGGCTGTCGAGAAGCGTGCTCAACCTGCCGCTCTTCGCCTATATGAGCGAGGCGGAACAGGACGAAGTGCTCACGGCTCTCGGCCGTGCCTTGGAGAGCTAGCGGTCGTGGGATCCGGAGCGCCGGCGGTGGGTCGCCGGTCGCTCAGATCTGCATGCTCTGGTCGCCCTTGAGGACGATGGGGCCGGCGGGGCCGGGGAGCTGGCGGTCTGCCGTCGATTCGAGGGAGACGACGACGCCATGGGTGCGGGCGGGCATGGTCTGAGCCCGGAGCTCGGTCGGTTGGCCGGCGACGACCTCGAAGGTGCGGCCGTCGACGGGACCTTCGTCGGTGATGAACCACAGGTGGTATTCGCGCCCCGTCGGCGCCGGTCTCAACCCCTGCAAGTTGACGTACCAGCGCTGGTGCTCCGAGCACACGTACATCAGGCCGCGCAGCTGCTCGCCCGGTTCGGGCTCCGCCTTGGGCATGGGATGGAGCGGGTAGAGCCGCGCGGCGGTGCGGGTGATCATCGTGAAGCGCTGGTTGAGGTCGTCGAGTTGCTGCCGCACGTTGGCGAGCTCGAGATCGGCGTCATAGGACTGACGGGTCTGGTCGCTGAGCCGGGCGATGGTGTCCTCTTGACGCTCGAGGCGACTCTCGAGACGGAGGTTCAAGAGGCCGAGACCGACCACGGCGAGAGCCAGCACGGCCGCCAGGGCGAAGAACCATTGGGGCCGGTCCCGCCGCCGCTCGGCCGTCGGGTGATCGGACAGGCTCAGCACTCTTGCCGACGAGCTCGGGGGGGCAACGGCAGCCAGGATGCGCGCGCGCAGCTCGGGTCGCGGCGGACGTGGCGGGAGAGCCCCGGGGAGGGTCGCCAAAGCCGCGAGAAACGCCTGCGCCTCGGGGTCGTCGATGCCGTCGAAAGCGCTCTGTGATTCGAGGGCCGCGAGTGCGCGCTCCGCGGCGGGATCCGAAACCTCTAGCTCGTGCTTCATAGAAGCTCCCTGTACTCACCCTCGAGGGCCTTGCGCAACTTGCGCATGGCCAGGAGCGTCCGCGTCTTGACCGTTCCCAGTGGGATTCCGATGTGGGCCGCGATTTCGCTTTGGCTCATCCCGCTGTAGAAGGCCAAATCGAGGACCTGCCTCTGCTCGTCCGGCAACTCGCCTAGAACCTGTTCCAGGCGCTTGCGCCGTTCTTGGGTCCATACGGTGGCGGGGGCGGTAGCGGATGCATGGGAAACCGAGGTCGTTTCTTCCTGGTAGGAGCCCAAGGTCCGATCGCGAGATTGCAGGCTGCGGAGCCGGTCGATGGCTCGGCTTCGGGTCAGGAGGACCAGCCAGGTGGTCACCGACGAACGGGTGGTCTCGTAGCGGTCCGCCTGCTTCCAGACCTGGAGCAAGACCTCCTGGAGAACTTCCTCGGCGTCGGATTCGCGCCTCAGGATCCGCCGGGCCAAGGTCATCAGCAACGACGCGTAGCGGTCGTAGAGCTCGGCGAGAGCCGTCTCGTCGCCGTCGGCGATCCGGCGGATCAGCTCACGTTCTTCGTGGGCTCCGGCCGGCTGGTCTGGAGAGTCTTGCATGGCGTCGGGAATCGCTGTCCGGGTTGGGGGAAGGGGGAGAATAGCACGTGGCTGCAGCGCCGGTGGCCCCGGGGCCGGGGCCGGCGAAAGGGCTGGGCCGGGTCAGGGCCGGCCCGATGAACCGGGGAGAAGGTCGCCGGCGAAGGCGTGGGGTAGGAGCTCGCCCAGCGAGACCGTCAGCAGCAGGCCCTGGGGGTTGCAGAGATGGACCCGGGTGGCAGCGGAGCCGAGCTCACGGAGCCTCTGTCGGCAGCCGCCGCAGGGGGAGCACGGCGACTCTCCGGGCGCCATCACCACGACCTCGACGAGCTCCCGGTCGCCGGCGCCGACCATGGCGGCCAGGGCGGAGGTCTCGGCACACCAGCCCTCGGGATACGAGGCGTTCTCGACGTTGCAGCCGCTGTAGAGGGCTCCCGAGGCTGCGCGCACGCAGGCCCCGACCTGAAAGCGGGAGTACGGTGCGTGGGCCCTCGCCATGGCCTGGCGGGCGCGATCGATCATCTCTTCGAGGCGTCGTTCCACGGCGCTCACTATATCCAATCGTCATCCCGTCTTCGGACGGTCTCCGGACGTCCATGCGATGGTAGCCTCAGGCCCTGGCGACCATCGCCGGGAGCATGCCACGAATGGAACGAGAGCAAGGCCGGGACCTCGTCGAGGTTCTCGAGGAGGACGAGCGCTATCGCTTCGGGCGACTCTTTCGCATCGTCGAAGCACGGCTGCGCCACCGGCGGGCCGACGGCAGCATGAGCCCACCGATCCTGCGCGTGGACTTCGAGCGGGGTCCGGCGGTGGCGGTGGTCCTGGTGCGCGAAGACACCGACCAGGTCGTCCTGGTGCGGCAGTTTCGGTTCTCCGCCTATGCCGAGGGGCGGCGGGCAGGCCGCGGCGCCGGCTGCGGCTGGTTGCTCGAGATCCTCGCGGGCATCCTCGAGGAGGGCGAATCGCCGGAGGTCGTGGCCCGGCGCGAGGCCTTCGAGGAGACCGGCTACCGCATTCCGGGGGACTTGGTGGCGATGGGATCGATGCTTCCCAGCGCCGGTGCGAGCTCGGAGGTCGTCCACCTCTTCCTGGCCTCCGTGACGGCCGACGACCGCGTCGGCGAAGGCGGTGGCCTGCCCGGCGAGCACGAGGACATCGAGGTCGTCCACATGGCGGTGGACGAAGCTCTCGCGGCAGTGGCCTCCGGAGAGATCCGCGACGCCAAGTCGATCATCGCTCTGCAGCGGCTGGCGCTTCGTCGCCTAGCCACGACCGAGAAGACCGAGAGAGGGAGCCCATGAACGAGGCGCGCGACGAAAGCTGGGGTGGTCCGCTGAGCGAGGAGGGCCGACCATGAGCTCGCCGACGGCCGACAAACCGCGGCTCGGGATCCTGGCGGTGCTGGCGGTGGTCGCGGCAGCCGTGGCGTTGTGGTCCGCCTATCTCTGGTGGCAGCTCGTCCAGGTCCGTGGCGGTGGCACCGCGGTCTGCGCCTTTGGCGGCGAGAGCTGCGCGGAGGTCTGGGACGCGCCCTTCGCCGGCGCCGTCCATCGCTGGAGCGGTGTTCCAGTGGCCGGTTGGGGCGTGGTCTGGGGGCTCGCCGCGATGGGCCTGGTCGCCGGTGCCCTGATCGCGAGCTGCCGTCATCGGTCCGTAGCCGGGGCCTGGGCCGGTGGGCTCCGCGTCCTGGCTTTGGGGGGGCTCGGTGGCGTGGTGCTGCTCCTGGCGGTCAGTCTCGCCGGGGGCAAGCTGTGCACCAGCTGTGTTCTGGTCTACGTCCTGACCGCGGTCTTCGCCTTCGTCGCCCTGACCCTTCTCCCGCGACCTCGGCAGACCCGGGCAGGCGCCGCTTTCGGCATGGTCCTGGCGGCCTTGGCCATCGCCTGGGCGTTCGTGCTGCTGCCGGGACTGCGCACTCCGAAGGCGAGTACGGGCACCCGGGCGGTGGCGCAGGGTCCTTCGCAGCTCGAGGGCTTCCTGGCGTCCCTCGACCCGACCATGGCGTCTGGGGTCGGCGCCTCCATCGCCGCCTATCGCGCGGCCCCGCCGATGCCCCAGGTCGAGCCGCGGGCACCGATCGGCGACGCCGCTGCACCGGTGCGCATCACCGAGTTCACCGACATCCTGTGCAGCCACTGCGCGGCGCTCCAGCAAACCCTCGAGGTGCTGCGGCGCTCGGCACCGCCGGGAAGCTTCAGCGTCGATTCTCGCCAGTTCCCCCTCGACGGCCGGTGCAACCCGCGCCTGACCCCCAGGAGTGGGGAGGACGTGCGGTGCACCGGTGCGCTGGCCCAGATCTGCTTCGAGGGGCACGAGGGGAGGGAGGAGTTCGGCCGGAGCCTGTTCGCGCACCAGCACGAGCTCACTCGCGAGGCGATCTTCGAGCTCGCGGCGCCGTATTTCGACCGGGCCGCCCTCGAGACGTGTATCGCGGCGACCGAGACCCGCGCCAAGCTCGACGAGGACCTCGACTACGCTTGGCGCTACAACCCCAGCGGCACGCCGTTGGTCCTGGTCGGTGGCCGCATGGCCAACCCCTTCGGGCCCTTCCTCTACGCGCTGGTGCTCGCCGGCGGCAACGCCGCGGATCCGGCCTTCGACACCTTGCCCATGCCCGCGACGACACCCTCCGGCCATTGAGCGAGCGGTGCGACGAACCCACCCGAGGGACCGAGCTTTCCCGCCGGTGGGCGGAACTGTCTCGGTGGAGTTCCACGGGCGCACTGTACTCGATGGATCCTCCAGTGACGGACCCCCCATGGGCGGACCCCGGTGAAGAACCCCGGTGAAGAACCCCGGTGACGAAGAAGGTCCTCTCGCAGGGTGGTGCAGGCCGGCCGGGGCCAGGCCCGGTGCCAGCGCTCGGGGCTCGGGGTGGGTGTGGCGGGTGAGCGGTATGGCGCCGACAGCCGCAGGATCGAGGACGTAGGAGGCTGACGAGGTCGTGGTCGTAGGCATCGCACGAGGGGCGCACCGGTCGATGGCGGTGCGGATCCGCGCTGAGCGGGACGCCGGCGGATGATCCACTTTCCGGACCGTCGGCCGGCATCGGCCGAGCGCCGGGCCGCCGCCTCACCGGTGGTGCGCCGGATCCACCTCGCCGCCTCCCGCGAGGAAGAACCCGACGCCACGCCCCTCTCCGCGGCCCAGCATCGCCAGTGGTTCCTCGAACAGATGGCGCCCGGCAGCCGCAGCCGTCTGTGGGTGATTTCCTGCGAGGTGCTCGGTCCTCTCGACGCCCGCCGGCTCGAACGAGCTCTCGGCGTCGTCGCCGAGCGCCATGAGATCCTGCGCAGCACCTTCGTTCCGTCGGAAGACGGACCTCTCCAGCGCCTCGCCGAAGGGCGCCGACCCGTCTGCCGCCGGCTCGACCTGTCGGCCCTCGGGGATCAGGCGCTGCCCCGGGCCGCCGACCTGGCCGCGGAGCTTCCGGGGGTGTCCGTCGAGATGGCGGAGCCGCCGCTCGTGCGCTCCTTCCTCGTCCGGCTCGAGGAGGAGCGGACGCTGTGGTGGGTGGTGATTCCCGCCATCGCCTTCGACCGGCCGTCCGCCGGGCTGTTGCTGGCAGAGGTTCAGGAAGCCTATGCAGCGCTGTCCCGCGGGCATCGCCCCCGGCTTCCGCCCTTGCCCATCCAGTACGCCGACTTCGCCGTCTGGCAGCGCCAGTGGCTCGACGGCGACGAGCTCGAGGAGCACCTCGCCTTCTGGCGCGAGCAACTGGCCGGCATCGAGGATGGGGGCGGCTTGGTTCCCGACCGGCTGGCGGCGCCGGGCTCGCGGCGCGAAGCCTCGATCCACGCCCGGCTGCCGGCCCGCCTGGTCCATCGAGCCATGGCGCTGGCGGCCAAGCAGGACCTCAACGGGGTCTTGCTCGCCACCTTGGCGACGCTCCTGGCACGGTTCGGCGGAGGTCGAGAGCAGGTGGTGGGCTGGGGCACGGCAGGGCGCGACGCGGCGGGGCTCCAGCAGCTCATCGGGCCCTTGGCGAACACCTTGGTCGTCCGGTGCCGGTCCGGTGAGAGAGCCACCTTCTCCGATCATCTGCAGGCTCTCGACCGGCGTCTCGATGCGGTCCGCGAGCACTCCCGCCTGCCCTTCGAGAGACTCCTCGCCGAGCTCAGGCCGCAATGCGTCGATGGGACTCGGCGGCTGGCACCGGTGGGGCTCGCCGTCTATGCCGAGCCCCTGCCGGCGACGAGATCGGCGGGGGTCGCCTTCGTGCCGTCGCCGGAGGTGCGCGGGCCGCGGGTCATCGACCACGAGCTCGCTCTCGAGGTCACCGTCGATGGCGGGCTGCACGCTCGGTGGAGCTACGACGCGACGCTCTTCGACCGCTCGACCCTCGAACGGGTCGCCCGGGCCTTCGCGCGTCTGCTCACCGCCGCCGTCGACGAACCGTCGATCCCCCTCGCGGACCTGCCGCTGATCAGCGACGCCGAAACGCACCAGCTGGTTGCCGAGTGGGGCGTCGGTTCCGCGAGCCCCGGCGGCGTATCGATCCACGGCCGCTTCGAGGAGCAGACCCGTCTCGCCCCCGACGCCGTCGCCGTGGTCTCCGAGGTCGGCGACCGCTGGACCTTCTCGGAGGTCGACGATCGGGCCGGCGCCCTGGCCCGCTGGCTCCGGACCCTCGGGGTCGGTCCCGGCGACCGGGTGGGGGTTTGCTTCGCCACCGCCGCCTCCGCCGTGGTCGCGATGCTCGGCGTGCTCAAGGCCGGGGCGGCCTACGTTCCCCTCGATCCGACCTTCCCTCGCCGGCGCCTCGATCACATCGTGCGCGACGCCCGGCCCGCGGTGCTGGTGACCGAACGCCGATGGCTCGAGCTGCTGCCTCGGGGGAGCTTCAGTTGCGTCTGCCTCGACGGCAACTGGGTGCCCGCCGGTGGTGCCCGGCTGTCGACGCCGGTCCATCCCGCGTCCCCGGCCTACCTGCAGTACACCGCCGGGCTGGGAGCCGAGCCTCAGGCGGTGGTGGTGCCCCACGGTGCCTTGGCTTCCCGCCTGGTCGGGAACCCGGCGATCCGTTTGGGGCCTCGGGACCGGGTGGCCCAGCTCTCGGGGTTGGCGTCCGACACCACCGCGGTGGAGGTCTGGGGCGCCCTGCTCGCGGGTGCGTGCCTCGAGGGCTTCTCGGTCGACGTCGCCCTCGATCCGGAGCGTTTCGCGGCGCAGATCGCGGAGCGCGGCATCACGGCGTTGTGCTTGACCGGTACCCTTTTCCAGCAAGTGGCGGAGACCGTGCCCCAGGCCTTCGCCGGCCTCCGCCGGGTGCTCGTCGCCGGCGACGGCGTCGCCCCAACGGTGCTGCGGCGCGTTCTGAGCCACGGCGCCCCACGACGACTCTTCCAGATCTACGGCCCTCCAGAAGCCGCGGGCATCGCCGCCGGCTACGAGCTCCACCGGGATGAAGCGGGCGCCGGCATCGCCGTGGGACGGCCGGTACCTCAGATGCGTCTCTACGTCCTCGACGGTCGCCTGGCACCGATGCCCACCGGGGCCGTCGGTGAGCTGTGGTTGGGGGGAGAGGGGCTGGCCAGCGGCTATCACCAGCGGCCGCGATTGACCGCCGAGCGCTTCCGGCCGGATCCGTTCAGCTCCGCACCGGGCAGTCGCATGCACCACACCGGGGACCTCGGCCGGTGGCGCGCCGGGGGAACGGTGGTGGTGGTCGGGCGGCTCGACCACCAGGTGAGGATCCGCGGCTACCGGGTCGAGCCGGAGGAGATCGAGGCGAGGCTGTTGCGGCACCCGGAGGTCGGCCAATGCGCCGTCGTGTGTCGCGAGGACGGTGCCGGCAACCGGCGGCTCGTGGCCTATGTGGTGCGCGACTACTTCCCGTGGCGCGACGGCGTGTCGATGTTGCCCGCGGCGCGGCGGCGTCTCTACCACAGCGCTTCCACAACCCCCGAGGCTCGTCCCAGCCATCTTCCCAAGGCCCTCGCGGCCGGTCTCATCGAACATCTCGCGGCCGAACCCGCGGGCCGGGTCCTCGAGGTCGGCTGCGGCGCCGGCGAGCTGCTCGTCGAGCTGGCCCTCCGCTGCCGGGACTACTGGGCGGTGGAGCCGTCCACGGTGGCGGTGCGCGAGCTGCAGCGACGTCTCGACGAGCCGGGAAGCGGGCTCGGCGGGGTTCGCCTGCTGCAGCGTCGGACCGACGAGCTCGAAGGTCTGTCCGCCGGCGGCTTCGACCTGGTGCTGCTCCACGGCGCGGTGCGGTTCTTCCCCGACGCCGCCTTCCTCGAGCGGGTCCTCGAACAGGCGGCGGAGCGCCTGGCGCCGGGAGGACGGATCTATCTTGCCGGAGTGCGTTCGAAGCCGCTCCTCGAAGCGCATCACATCGCTGCCAACCTCCACCACGCCTCGCCGTCGCTGCCCCTCGAGCGCTTCCGGGACCGCGTGGAGCGGGCGATGGCCGCCGACGACGAGCTGGCGGTCGACCCGGTGTTCTTCCACCGGCTCAGGCTCCACGAGACCGCCGACTGGAGCGTCGAGGTACGGCCCCTCACCGACGAAGGCGAAGGGCGCTACCGCTACGACGTCATCCTGCGCCGACGGGAAGGCGGCTCCGGCCTCGAGGCACCACCGGTCGCCTGGCGGGATTGGCGGCGGTCCGGCATGACCCTCGAACGGCTCGAAGACTTGCTCGACCGGCGGCGCTTCGATGCCCTCGGCTTCTTCCACGTCCCCGATCGGCGGCTGCAACGCGAGGTCGAGGTCGCGGTGCGGCTCGAGGAGAGCGGGCCGGCGGCTACCGTCGAAGAGATGCTGCGAGAGGTCGACGCGCGCCTCCTGGCCACCGGGATGGCGAGCCCGACGGAGCTCTTCGCGCTGGGCCGGAAGTTGTCGTATCGGGTCGATCTGAGCTGGGGCCGGGGAGGCTCCAGCGGCAGCTTCGACCTCCTTCTGCGCCGGATCGGCTCGGCGGCGGAAGGCGGAGCTCCGGTCTTCCCGGCCCCCGACCTCCACGCGACGACCGCCAGCGGCGCCGCTTCACCCTCGGGTCGATTGGTTCCGAGGTTGCAGCAGTATCTCGAGACCACCTTGCCCTCCTATATGGTGCCGGCGGCCATCGTGTTGCTCGGGGACCTGCCACGCACTGCCGATGCACGGCTGGACCGCCGGGCTCTGCCGGCGCCGGAGACCATGAGCCGACAGGCGGACGAACCCTACGTGGCGCCGCGGACTCCCACCGAA
Source organism: Acidobacteriota bacterium (assembly GCA_020439725.1). Taxonomy (GTDB): domain Bacteria; phylum Acidobacteriota; class Thermoanaerobaculia; order Multivoradales; family JAHZIX01; genus JAGQSE01. Next base: position 12,112 of record JAGQSE010000097.1, on the reverse strand, counting down.
GAAGTCTTGACGGGGTTGTGGGCGGAGATCCTGGGCCTGGACCGCGTGGGGATCGAAGACAACTTCTTCGAGCTCGGGGGGCACTCGCTGCTGGCCGCGGAGATGGTCACGGTGGTGCGCCGCACCTTCCAGCTCGAGTTGTCGCTGGCGGACTTCTTCGGCGGACCGACGGTGGCCAAGCTGGCCGGTGACCTCGAGCGCCTGCTGGTACGCAAGGTGGAGGCTTTCGTCGACGACCGTAGCCCGGCTCCCTAGGAAGCCCCGGGGCCGGGCTCAACCCTTGGGGGAGCCGCCGGCCGGTGGCGGGATCGGCATGGGAAAGGCCGTGACCTTGCCTTCGGACCGGCTTTCGGCGATACGCGCCTTGCCCTCGCGTTCGACTTCGTCGATGCGCACCACGCTGTGCATGGGGATGTGAAGGCGCCGCACGCCTTCGAACTCCCTCGCCAGCCGTTCCTCGGAAGGGTCGACCACCAGCCGCGAACGCTCCCCGAACAGGAGCTCTTCGACCTCGATGAAACCGAAGAGGCCGCCCTGCCCGACCTGGCGGGCGAAGATCTCGAAGACCTCGCCCTGCTGCTGGAAGATGATCTTGTAAACGCGCGTTTCGCTCATGGCGGCCTCGCGGGAGGTGGCTGCCGGAGGAGCGGCGAGGATACCACAGGCGCCGGGCCCGACCGGGTAGGGTCAGTAGAGGTCGAAGACCAGGATCCGCGCGTCGAGGGGGCCGTTCCTGACCGGGATCCGCGCCCGCGGTTTGAGCCCGATGTGCTTGCCCAGACCGGCGTCGCCGGCGAGCACGACCGCCGTCCAACCGGTGTAGCGCTGTTTCATCAGGTCGCCGAGCCGCTTCCACTGGTCCTCGGCCTGGCCCATGCGTTCGCCGTAGGCCGGATTGGTGATCAAGAGACCCGGTCCCGGTGGCGGCGCCCAGTTGAATCCGTCGCCGCGCCGCACCTCCGACCGGTCGGCCAGCCCGGCGCGCTTCAGGTTGATCCGTGCCGCTCGCACCGCCGCCGGGTCGAGATCGCTGCCGTAGAGCCGGACGTCGGGGCCCGGGGCCGGCAAGGTCTCCCTCTTGACCGCCTCGAAGCCCGCCCGGTCGAAGCCCGGGACCTGCTCGAAGGCCCAGTGCCGGCGGAGGCACCCGGGGGGCTGGCCGAGAGCCGCCCAGGCGGCTTCCGCGAGGAGGGTCCCCGAGCCGCACATGGGATCGACGACCGGCCCCCGCCCGTCCCAGCCGGAAGCCAGGACCAGGGCCGCTGCCAGCTGCTCGCGCACCGGTGCCGTGGTGGTCTGCACGCGATAGCCGCGCCGGTCGAGGGGCTCGCCGGAGGTGTCCAGGAGCAGGGTGGCACGATCCCGGTGGAGCCAGACGCGTAGCGGGGTCTCGGGTTCCTCGCGGTCGATCGAGGCGCGGCGGCCGAAGCGCTGGCGCTGCGCGTCGACCAATCCGTCCTTGACCTTGAGCCCGACCCAGCGGATGTCACGCACCGCGGAAGCCGTCGAGGTGGCGTGGATGGCGAAGGTGCGGTCCGGGTCGAAGAGCTGGGCGACCGAGACCCCGTCCCACCGCAGGTTCTCCTGGCGGATCAGCGCCGCCGCGCCCGCCGCCAGGGCGTCCCCGTCGGCGCCGGGCCAGGATGCGAGCCGCACCAGCACTCGATTGGCGGTGCGCAGCCGCAAGTTGGCTCGCCAGCACTCGCGCCAGCCGCCGCGAAAGGTCACCGCGCCGCGCTGGCGCCGGACGTCGCTGACACCGAGGGCCTCGAGCTCGCCGGCGAGGAGCTCCTCGAGGCCCAGGGCACAGATGGCGACCAGGTCTAGGGCCACGCCGGGTCTCAGCGCCGGAGGCGCCGGAGCGCGCTGCCGGCGAGCAGAAGGGCGAGCAGGAGCAGCCCCACGGGACCGGCGGTGGGGATTTCGAGGACGTTGGCGCCGGGCTGACCGCCTTCGACCAGCGGGACCGTCAGCTGCTCGGCGGCGACCTCGATCTCGATAGGGCCGCCCTGCGGTGTCTGCTGCCAGCCCTTGGTCACCGCGATCGAACGGTAGGCACGGCGGTAGAGCAGCCGAGCGCTGACCTCCACGGTTTCCCCGGGGAGAGCTTCCGGTGGCAGCAGGAACTGCACGCTGGTCAGGTCGGTGGCACCGGCGTGGATCAGGCTGTCCGAGTACACGGCCTCGGCGTCGATGAAGAGCACCGGCCGGACCGTCGGTCCCGTGCCGTTGATCCGTCCTTCGAGCACCTTGGCGAAGCCTTTGCCGGCGGCGCCGGCGTAGTCGCCGGGCTGCTGGCCGGCGACGTCGTCATCGGCCCAGAAGGGCACCGTCGGTCCGGACACCTGGGGCAGCGGCACGCCCTGATAGGTGGCCTCGATGACCAGGAGAGCGTTGCGGATCGAGACACCGGTGGGGAAGGAGTGCCCCGCCCCCTGGTTGGTCACCTGGGCGTCGACGGTCAAGAGTCCAGCGGCGTCGGCGGCGTCGGTGGACAGCAGGATGGCGTCGGAAAGCCCCGTCGGCGTGGCGCCGACGAAGGCGTGGGAGCGGCGCATCTCGGCGGCCCGCACCGGTGAGTCCCCGATCACACAGACGGTGCCGTCGGCGTCCGCTGGCGGCATGTGGCAGTCCTGGCAGGAGCGGAACGTCGGTCCCGGCACGGCGTAGTCGGAGGCCAGCCATTCGTTGTACGTGTTCTGGCCCGGAGCCCCGGTGTCCGGGTTGACGTATTGGTGGCACGAGGCGCAGAGCCGCGAGGTGCTGAAGAACGGCGCGTAGGACGCGCGCATGCCGCCGAAGCTGACGTCGTCGAGCGGTCCCCAGACGAATTGCCAGGTCTCGCTGAACGGCCGGTCGTCGGGAAAGCGGTAGGTCGAGGTCCCCAGGTGGTGGAGGCCGTTGACGTCGCCACTGACGTCGCTGATCTGGTGACAGGCGAGACACGAGACGCCTTCCAGACCGGCGGTGGTCGAGACCTCGTCGAGGAGCACGTTCCCCGGGTCGAAGGCATCCTCCATGGGCGCATGACAGGTGGCGCAGAAACCCGACTCGCCTGGATCGTGGAGGTCTTTGAAGACGTAGCCGGCGGAGCCTCCGGCGGTGCCGGTCCCGGAGAACAGGTCGAGGACCCAAGCGTCGTCTCCGGCGAGAGCGTGGTTGCTCGTCTGCCAGGCCGTGTGCTGGCCGCCGTGGCAGCTGTTGCACAGGTCGGTGCCCGGAGGCGCGTACACCGGGTTGTCGGCCGTGGGGAGAATGGGGATCAAGATCTCGAGCCCCGCATTGCCATCGAGGGTCACGGCGCCGGAGGAGTTGTAGTTGACCGGTGCCATCGGGTCGTAAGGCACCGAGGCGGTGACCACGGCAAAGCCGCCGAAGGAGACGGGCAAGGTAAAGCTGCCGTCGGCGGCGCTCGTGGCGACCACCGAGAGATCCGCCTGGAGATGCACGCGGGCACCGGCCACCGGGGCCGAGCTCTGCGTGTCGCGGACGAAACCCGAGATGGCGGCGCCGGCCGGAGACCCGAGGAGCAGAGAGACGGTGGCCAGGAGCAACTGGGCAGCCGCGGACGGGCGGCGGAGGACGTCGAAGGTCACGGCGGATTCCTTTCCGAGGCGGCGTTCGAAGGACCCGCAGATGTTATCGAACCGGTCTGCCGCCGCATAGCGGGCCCGCCGGGACTCACCGCCGGCGGCGGGGTTCGCGGGAAGCCGGGGTGGCCAGGTAGACCGCGTGGCGGGGACCGCCTTTCCCCGGACGAGCGCGTCGCACCGCGAACCCGGAGCGCTGAAGCCGCTTGTCGAACCCCGGGTCCGCGTCCTCGGACCACACGGCGAGGACGCCACCGGGAGCCAGCGCGTCGCGGGCCCTGGTCAGCGCCTCGCGACCCCACATCGGGTCCCGGTCACCGCCGGCGGCGGTGCGCGGGCCCTCGTAGAGGTCGAGGACGATGGCGTCGAAGCGGGCGGGACCGCCGAGCTCCGCCGCTCGTGCGATGGGTGTGCGGACGTCCTCGACGAGGATCCGTACGCGCCGGTCCCGAGTTGCCTCGGCAGTCAGGTGAGCGAGCGGTCCACGGCACCAGTCGACCACCTCCGGTTGCAGCTCTGCCACCACCACCGTCGCGCTCTGCGGCAGGGCGTCGAGGGCGGCGCGCAGGGTGAAGCCCATGCCGAGGCCGCCAACCAGCACCTTCGGCTGCTTGCGGTCGGCGACCTCGCGGCAGGCGAGCTCGGCCACCGCGACCTCGGTGCGATGGAGGGCGCTGTTCATCAGGATCCGCCCGCCGATGGTGATCAGGTACTCGCCACCCTCCCGGTGGCGTAGCTCCAGGGCTCCCTCCTCGGTGGCGACACGGTCGAGGACCTGCCATGCCGACGCCATCAGCCGCCCTCCTCGCCGCGACCGAGGTAGCGGTAGAGCACGTCGCGCCACTCGGGGCCGCGGATCTGCTCGAGAAGGGAGCGGTTGATGAGCTCGCGGAGCGGCGAGCCTTGAGGCAGCGCGAAGCCATAGTCCTGGCGCACGAAGGTACCCGGGAGCACGGTGATACCGGAGTCCTCGAGGAGCCGCGAGCGGTAGAGCAGGATCGGGGCGTCATAGACCACCGCGTCGACCTCGCCGGCGCTGAGCCGGGTGAGGGCTTCGTCGAGGTCGGCGGTGGAGCGGTAGACGATGTGCTGGGAATCGAGATGGTCGGCGCTGGTGGTGCCGGCAACGGTGGCGACGCGGATGCGGGGCAGGTCGTCGGGGCCCTCGATCCGCGAGCCGAGCCGGTCGACGGTCAGCGACGAGGCGATGGCCGCGGTAAAGCTCGAGATCACGATCACGCTGGCGAACATCCAGATCAACGCGACCAGCCGCCCGCCCAGAGATGCCGGTGCCCGATCGCCATAGCCGACGGTGGTCATGGTCACCGCCGACCACCAGAAGGCGTTGCCCAGACCCTGGAGGACGCTGCCGCCGAAGTGTTCCGGGTTGCGGCGGCGCTCGAAGAGCCACACCAGGGCTCCGGCGACGAGCAGGATCAAGACCAGGAGGACGATGACCTGGAGGAAGCGAGGCGACACCAGGCCGCGGAGCGAATCCCACCAGCTTGCCTCGCGGGAGAGGGTCGCGATGCCGAGACCGGAGGTGTAGAAGGGGTGCGAGAAGTCGACCCGGCGCTCGCGTTGGGCGGTGATGGTCAGTGCCGCGACGCCGGCATCGAGGGTGCCGTCCTCGACCCCCCGCATCAGTGCGTCGAGGGGTAGCTCGCGGAGCTCGTACTCGAGGCCCAGGTCCAGAGCGATGGCCCGCCACAGGTCGATGGACATCCCCTGCCAGCGACCCGCCTCGTCCTTGAAAGCGAAGGGAGGAGCGACCTTGGTCCCGATGATCAGCGGTCGGTCGGCGGAAGCCTCGGCAGGAGCCTCGCCCAGAGCCTCGGGGGCGGTGAGCGAGGCGAGCAGCCACAGGCCGGCGGCCACCAGGGCGCGGTCCTTGGTGCGGTGATGCCGGCGGGTCATCGACGAGATCCTCCTGGGGCTGCGGCGGAGAGCGGAGACGTGGCGACCATGGTAGCTCAGGCTGCTAAGCTCTGTCCGCCATGTCGCTCCGTGCTCGTCCCCCTGGACCCTGCCGTCGCAAGCTCGTCCTCTGGCCCGTGGCGCTCCTCGTCTGTTGCGCGTGGATCGCGTGCTCGAGATCGCCGGAACGGCCCGCCTCCGAGGCGGTGGACCGACCGGTCTCCGCCGACGGTGCACCGCGCAAGGTCGTGATCCTCGGCTTCGATGGCCTCGATCCCGAGGCGGTGCGGCGCTGGTGCGAGGCAGGGAAGCTGCCGCATTTCTCCCAGCTGGCGGAGGGCGGGGCCTTCGGGAGGTTGCGCAGCCGGGAACCGCTGCTCAGCCCGATCATCTGGACTACCATCGCCACCGGCCGACTGCCCGTCGACCACGGCATCACCAACTTCGTGACCCGCAGCACCACCGATGGCGAGGAGCTGCCGGTGACCAGCCGCCAGCGCCGGACGCGGGCTCTGTGGAACTTGTTCACCGACGCCGGTCGTAGCGTGGCGGTGGTCGGCTGGTGGGCCAGTTGGCCCGCCGAGGCGGTGGACGGTGCGATGGTCAGCGACCGCGCGGGCCTCCATTTCCTCCTCCAAGACGAGCTCGCCGGGGAAGACCTGCCCGCGGTGGTCTACCCGCCGGAGCTCGAGGCGGATGTCGACGCGATGCTCCGCCGCCCCGAAGACGTAGGGCTCGACGAGCTCGCCGCCTACGCCGACGTCCCGCCGGGAGCCCTCGACCACCCCTTCGACTTCAAGGACCAGATCGACCACCTGCGCTGGGCCATCGCCACTACCGACGCCTACCGGGCCATCGGGGAGGATCTCGAGCGCCGCCTCGATCCCGACCTGCTGATGGTCTATTTCGAGGCGACGGACTCCGTGGCTCACCTCTTCGGGCACCTGGTCGGCCGCCACGACCTGGCCGGAGAGCTCGCCGAGCAGCAGAAGCACTACGGACATGTCGTCGAGGCGATGTACCGGCGTGCCGACGCGATCCTCGGCGAGTACCTCGAGAGGCTCCCCGACGACGCGGTGCTGCTGGTCATGTCGGACCACGGCTTCGAGCTCGGCGAGCTGCCCGAGGACCCGAGCAAGACCCGCGACCTGCGCCGGGTGAGCGCCGAGTTCCACCGTATCGACGGCGTCTTCTACGCCTACGGGGCCGGTGTCCGTCCGGGCTTCGAGATCGAGGGGGCGAGCATCCTCGACGTCACACCGACGGTGCTCGCACTGGCGGGTCTTCCTGCATCGCAGGAGATGCCGGGACGGGTCCTCGCCGAGGCTTTCGAAGGCCTAGCGGTCCCCGATCGCGTGAGCACCTACGAGACCGGTGAGCGGAGCGCCGGGCCCACGGCCGAATCCGGGGCCATGGACCAGGCGTTGCTCGAGAAGCTTCGTAGTCTCGGCTACCTCGGCGGCGGTGGCGAGGAAGCCGAGCACGTCGATCGCAACCAGGCTGCGCTCTTGCTCGAGGCAGGGCGCTACCGCGAGGCGGCCAAGGCCTACCACCAGCTCCTCGAGGTCGATCCGGATCGCGCCGACCTCAACACCGACTTCGCCGTTGCGATGATCGCGTTGGGACGCAACGAGGAGGCGCGAGCGGCGGTGGACCGGGCCCTCGAAGCGGAGCCGGACTACGCACCGGCCTACTATCGTCGCGGAATCCTCGAAGAGGCCGCCGGCGATCTCGAGGCGGCCATCGCCGACTATCGCCGGGCGGTGCGCTTCGACGACAAGCTCAAGGGGCCGGTCAAGGCGCTCGAGCGGTTGGGGGTTCCGCTCGTGGCGGCGGTGGCGTCGACGCCCGAGACCGTGCGTTCTGCACAGCTCCTCGACCAGGCACGAGAGGCCGCGCAGCGGGGCGACTACGACGAGGCTTGGAGCCTGCTCGAGGAGGCCGAGTCGCTGACCCCGGAGGCGCCGGTGGTCTACCAGTACAAGAGCAACGTCGCCTTCCTGCGCGGCGATCGGCAGGGCGCTATCGAGGCGCTCGAGAAGGCTCTCGAGCTGGCCCCCGACGATGCACGTCTGCGGGCGAATTTGCGCCGTCTGAAGGAAAAAGGCTGACAGATACCTGAGCCTCCGTTAGAATTGTTCCTCAAGCTTGAACCAGGCGAATTCGCAAAGGAGCTGAAGAATGCGTAGACGAGGAGAAGCTGTATTTGTTTTGGCGTTGGTTGCGGGCTTGCTGGCGCTGCCCGCTTCCGCCCAGCTGGTCAACCAGGCTGGCGCCGGTGGGGTCGTGCCGGCTCCCGAGGGTGGCATCACGGACCTCTACGTCCAGACCGACAACGCGTCGGGCAACGGTGCTCCCGACCAGAACTTCGAGGCCGCCTACAACGCCTATGACTCCGAGGGCGCGGACGACTTCGAGGTCGACTGGCCAGATGGCTGGGTCGTCCAGCAGGTTCGCACCGTCGGCACCCAGTCGGCCGGTGGCTCGGCGACCAGCGTCGACGTCAACTTCTACCCGGACAACGCCGGCTTCCCGGGCAACACCGCCGCGTGCTCCTACGCGGGCATCGTCCCGACCCAGGCCGCTGGTTCGTTCACCATCGACCTGCCCACCGACTGCAATCTGCCGGCCGGTTTCTGGTGGGTGGCGATCCAGACGACCCAGACCTTCGGTGGTGGCAACGGCCAGCACTTCTGGAGCAACCGCACCTCGCAGTCCAACCAGGGTGGCGTTTGGCGCAACCCCGGTGACGGCTTCGGCTCCGGCTGCACCGACTGGGATCGCATGACCACCTGCGGCGTCGGTGGTGGCACCAACCCCGACTTCCTGTTCGTCATCGCTGGCGAGCTGGGCGTTCCCCCGCCGCCGCCGGCCGTGGTCCCGACCCTCGACGTGGTCGGTCTGCTCGCGCTGATGGCGCTCCTGGCCGGCACCGCGCTCTTCGTGATGCGCCGCCGTCAGTCCAGCGAAGGCTGATCGTCCAGCCGGCTCGACGCCGGACAGGAGTGAAACGACAAGGCCGCCGGGCAACCGGCGGCCTTGCTGTTTGTGGCGGCAGAAAGCGGCTCGAGCCGGAGGGTCAGTTCCGGCGCCGACCGAGCTCGACGATGCGCCGGAAGTGCTTCTCTTCGACGGGCATGACCGACAGGCGCTGGCCGCGCTGGAGCAAGAGCATCCCTTCGAGACCCGAGTCGGCCTTCATTTCGTCGAGCGAAACCGGCCGAGCCAAGCGCTCGACGAACTCGATGTCGACGACTACCCAGCGCGGCGCTTCCGGGGTGGCCTTGGGGTCGTGGTAGTCGCTCTTCGGGTCGAACTGGCTTGGGTCGGGGTAGGCTTCGCGGGCGACCCGCGCCAGGCCCACCACCGCCGGTGGCTTCTCGTTCGAGTGGTAGTAGAGGACGCCGTCGCCGAGCTTCATGTCGTCGCGCATGAAGTTGCGGGCTTGATAGTTGCGGACGCCGTCCCAGAGGGTCTTACCGTCGCGCTCCAGATCGTCGAGGCTATAGCTCTCCGGCTCGCTCTTGACGAGCCAGTATCGTTTCTTGGCGGACATGCCGGCTACTCTCCCTTGAGGTTCTAGGTCAGGATCTTCGGGCGGCGGCCCACGGCGAGGTCGCACCGTCAGCGACGGTGCTCGCAACACGATCGACCAGGACTTTACCAGCCCGCCGCCGGCGGGCAACGTCTGTACCGGCCCCGGGGCGGGTCGGGAGGAGACTCATGGAAGCCTCGGTGCTGGTCGGACAGGTCGCAAGCCTTGCTGCGGCCCTGTGCTGGTCGGTCTCGGTGACTCTGTTCCGAGCCCCCATCGCCGAGCATGGCGCACGGGCGGTGAACCTTGCCAAGAGTCTGCTCGCCACCGTTCTCCTGGGGACGACGATGCTGGCCGCGGGGCAGGGGAGGGAGCTGATCGAGGCACCGCGGTACGCCCTCGGGCTGATCACCGTCTCGGCGCTCCTCGGCATGACGATGGGCGACACCGCGCTGTTTTCTGCGGTGCACCGGGTGGGCGTCCACCGCGCTCTCCTGCTGCAGACCTTGTCGCCGGTCTTCGCGGCGTTCTTCGCCTTTGTCCTCTACGGCGAGCATCCGTCACCGGGCCAGCTCCTCGGCGCGGTGGTGGTCCTCGCCGGCGTGGTGCTGGTGGTCGCTCCACGGCGGCGCGACCCACGATCTCCGGCCTTGACGTCGTCGGGCGCCGCCGCTGGACCGCCGCCATCGCGGGTGAGCGCCAATGCCGCCGGTGTCGCTTTCGGTGTCCTGGCGGCCTTCGGCCAGGGGACGGGGGTCGTGCTGGCCAAGGCCGGGATGCGCGACATCCCCTTCCTCCCCGCGAGCTTCTTGCGGCTCGGTGTCGCCGCCCTCGGTTTGCTCGCGCTGCTGGGGTTGAGCAGCCGTCTCGGGGTGGCGCGTTCGGTGCTGGCACCCGCCGCGCTGCGCCGGCTGGCGGCTCCGACCCTGATCGGCACCTACCTCGGGATCCTGCTGATGATGGCCGGCATCGCCTTTGCGCCGGCGGCGCTGGCGGCGGTCCTGCTGTCGACCTCGCCGGTCTTCAGCCTGTTCATCGACGCCAAGGTGAGCGGTGCACCGATCACCGCCCGAGGCCTCCTCGGTACCCTGCTGGCGGTGCTCGGGGTCGCCGTGCTGGTTTTCGCCGGTCGCTGAGCGAGCGCCGCGGGGTCAGCGCACGCGCCGCCGCCGGTTCCGGATGTAGTCGGCGAGGATGAATTCGCCGAGGTTGTCCGGGGAGGCGAAGTAGGCGCGGCCCCGGTTGATCCGGGTCATCTTCTCGACGAAGTCGGTGAGCATCGGATCCGTGGCGATCATGAAGGTGGTGATCACGACCCGCTGCCGGCGACATTGGTCGGCCTCTTCGAGGGTGCGGTTGACGATCTTCATGTCGAGGCCGAAGGGATTCTTGAAGATCTGACCGTTCTCGGTGATCGCCGAGGGCTTGCCGTCGGTGATCAGGAAGACCTGCTTGTTGGGCTGGCGCTGGCGCGACAGCATCCGCCGGGCGAGCTGCAGCGCCTCGGCGGTGTTGGTGTGGTACGGCCCCGCCTCGATGTAGGGCAGGTCGGTCAGGTCGACGGGCTCGGCCCGATCCCCGAACAGCAGAACTCCCAGGTGGTCCTTGGGATAGCGCGTGGTGATCAGCTCGGTGAGCGCCAGCGCCACCTTCTTCGCGGGCGTGATGCGGTCCTCGCCGTAGAGGATCATCGAGTGGCTGATGTCGATGGCGACGATGGTGGCGCAGGCCGTGAGGTGCTCGGTTTCGAAGACCTCGAGGTCGTCCTCTTCCATGGCGAGGCTGTCGCCGCTGGTGCGACGCAGGGCGTTCTGCAACGAGCGCGCCGCGTCCAGGTGGTGGATCTCGTCGCCAAAGCGGAAGGCCCGCGTTTCGGGCAGCCGCTCGATGCCGCCGCCGCCATCGCGCACCGGGTGGTAGCCGGGGCCGCCGCGCTCGAGCCCGCGGAAGATCTCCTCGAAGGCGGAGCGCCGGATGCGCCGTTCGCCGCCGGCGGTGAGGCCGACGCCTCCCTCGCCGTCGGCGGCGATGACGCGCTGTTGGGCCAGGCTCTCGAAGAAGGCGTCGAGATCGACGTCGGCATCGAGGTAGCCCTGCTCCTGGAGGTAGCGCATCCACTCCATGGCCTGCTCGGCGTCGCCGCCGGCGGCGAGTACCAGCTGGTTGAAGATCCGCTGCAGCTCCTGCTCCGCCAGGAGGCTGCGGATCAGCTCGGGGTCGAGGTGGAGGAAGCGGTGGCGCACGGGCTCTGGGGCTCCTCGCGGGGCGGGCTAGTGGACGTCTTCGCGCCGCGGTCCGCGCCGGCGGGGCTTCAAGAGCTGGAACTTGACCATTTCGCGGTAGCTCACCTGGCTGTCGAGGTCCTGGCGGGCGAGCTTGAGATGCTGGTGGAGACCCTCGAGGACGATCTCGGCGCCGAGACAGGTGGCGGCCTCGCCGTCGCCATAGGTGGCGCCCAGCTCGAGGAGGCCGGGGACACCGGCGAGGGCGGCGCGGTACTCGTGGAAGGGCATCTCGTCGGAGAGGGTCAGGGAGTTGCCTTCGGCGAACCAGGCGACGATCTCCGAGTACGGACCGGTGTCGTCCTCGCCGCCGCTGCCGAGCTCGCGACCGACGGCGGGAAACGCACGCTCGAAGACCTTCTTGACCGCCTCGCCGATGATCTGCCGGGCCACCACCTCGGGGCCCTGCTGCTCACCCTCATAGACCATCTCGACCTTGCCGGTGATCGCCGGCAGAAGCATGTGGAGATCGCACAGCCGGGCGTGGACCGGCGACTCGCCGAGACGCAGCGCGCGGCGCTCGAGGTTCGAGGCCAAGAGCTCGAGGGCGGAAATGGCCACCCGCGCGCTGACCCCCGAGGCCTGGTCGACGAGCTCGCTCTCGCGGGCGGCGAAGGTGACCTCCTCGATCAGCAGCCGCAGGTCGTCGGAGATCATCACGCCGGGGACGTCGCGGTCGATGCTCGCTTCGGCGAGGGTGATCTCCGCCGCGGTGGCGGGATCCGGCGGGTAGTGGGTGAGGATCTGCGACGAGATCCGGTCCTTGAGCGGCGTGATGATGCTGCCGC